>CAIUGQ010000128.1 GCA_903898725.1 uncultured Burkholderiales bacterium
GACAGCGAGGTCGACGCGGAATGCGCCCACCGTGCGCAGGTCGCGTTCTGGCTGCATGCGAACGGCTACGGGCGGGCGGGCCTCGCGTCGGCGGCGAGCCGCTCGTTCATGCACTGGGACGAGCTGGGCCGCTGAGCGGGCCGCAGCAACTCAGTCCCGCTCGCGCCGCTCCCGATCCCCGCCACCCTCCTTCGAGGGCTCCACGCGCGGGTCGCGGTGGCATTCCACGCAGTTCTCGAAGTTCCGGATGCCTTCCTTCAGGTGCTCGGCCCGGACGTTCGCCTGCGAGTGCTCGTGGCAGCCGTAGCAGGTGTAGCGGCTGTAGTCGCCGTTGCGGTGGCAGGTGCTGCACTCGGTGCGGTGGTGGCGGTCGAACACGAAGAACCGGTCGTGCTCCAGCGTCGCCGGCTTCCACGCGGTGTTCGCATGGCATTGCGAGCATTCGGCCTTCGCGCTGCGGTGCATCGTGTCCTTGGGCGCCTCGTGGCAGGACGTGCAGCGCTCGCGCACCGGCGCCTTGAGGAGCGCATGGGAGAACGGTTTGCGGCTGAGCTGCGTGAGCTTCGGACCCTGGTGGTCGCTGTGGCAGGCCATGCAGTCCTGCTCGATCAGTTCCTGGTGGAACGAGCCCTTGATCGTCTGTGCGGCGATCAGCACGCCCAGTGTCGTGCGCAGGCCGATGTCCGGCACCGCATGGCATTCGACGCAGCGCGACGACGCCGCGCCGCGCAGCGGGGCATGGCAGGCGAAGCAGTCGGTGGCGAGCTCGGCGTGGCCCTTCACCAGCGGCCCCGGACTCACCATCAGGTGCGGATAGGCGAAGACCAGCGCCACCAGCCCGATCAGGTTCAGCGCGATGACGGTCAGCAGGACCGGACGTTTCTTCAATTCCAGCCCCAGAACAGCACGATGGCAACGATGTGCGCGAGTGCGAGCACCGTGAACGCGAGCGTGATCGGCACGTGCACCGCGCGCCAATGCTTGACGGCATCGAAGGTCATGCTGTCCCAGTACATGCGCTCGGCGAGTTCGGCCTCGCCGAGACCGCGCTCGCGCAGCGTCAGCCGGGCGGCGTCCATGCGCCGGCGCGCCCGTGCCAGCAGGAACTTGCCGGTCAGGCCGCTGGCCACGTTGACGAGCATCGCCCACACCGCGAGCCAGCCCAGGATCGCGTTGAAGTGCACCCCCGCATGCACCAGCACCAGCAGCGATCCCGCCCAGGCGAGCCCCTCGTGCCAGCGCAGCAGCCGCGCCGGCTGGCTGAGGGCGATCACCTTGCGCTTGCGCAGCGAGTAGACGGTGGACCCGATGATCAGCAGCGTCCCCGGGATGCCGAGCCAGCGGCCGATCCACAGCAGGTCGAAGACGTGCAGCACGGCGTCGAGGGCCAGCGCCGCGACCGCGAGCGCGGCCAGGCTCGCGAAGAACGGCAGCACCTCGTGACGCATCAGACGCGCCTGGCCCTGCATCACGCCTCCAGCACCAGCGCCGACGCGGGTCGGCCCACGCACAGCAGACAGTGGCCCGCGGCCGGCTCGTGGTCGGGCGGGTTCGTGTAGCGCACCGAGCCCTCCAGCACCCGGGTCTCGCAGCTGCCGCAGCCCCCCGAGCGGCAGCCCGACTCGACCGCGATGCCATGGCGCTCGGCGAAGTCGAGCAGCGTCGCATCCTGTCCGTCCCAGGCGAGCGTGCGGCCCGAGCGCGTGAACCGGATGTCGACGTTGACGTCGGCAGCCTGCGCCGCGCCATCCGCTGCAGCCGCACCGGGCAGCCTGACCGTCGCCGGCCCGAAGGCCTCGAAGTGGAGGTCGGCGACCGGCACGCCCCAGTCCGCCAGCGCCGGCACCAGCGTCTGCATGAGGCCGGACGGGCCGCAGACGTAGAACGCGTGACGACCGGGCGGCAGCGTGCGCTGCAGCAGCGCGACGTCGATGCGGCCTTCGTGCTGGAAGTCGGTGCCGACACGATCGGCGGGATCCGGGCAGCTGTACGCCACCTTCAGCCTGAACGCCGGATGCGCGGCGGCCAGCGCCTCGAGCTGCGACTTGAACGCATGCTCGCGACCGTTCCGCACCCCGTAGTACAGGTGCACCGATCGCTGCGGCTGAACGGACGCGCACCAGCGCAGCATGCTCATCATCGGCGTGATGCCGATGCCGCCGGCGATCAGCACGACGGAGGTGTCCGGGTCGGGGTTGATGAAGAAGCTGCCGCCGGGCGCCTTCACCTGCAGCACGTCACCGAGCTGCACCCGGTCGTGAAAGTGGTTCGACACCCGCCCAGGCGGGTACTCGGGATGATCGGGCGGCGCAGGCACGCGCTTGATCGTCACGCGGTAGTGCGTCGGGTCGGGTGCGTCCGACAGCGAATAGCAGCGCGTGGCCTGACGGGTCACCATCGCGGCATCCGGACCGGGAACGGCGACATCGAGCGTGAAGGTGAGGAACTGGCCGGGCCTGAACGCGGGCAGCGGTGCGCCGTCGACCGGCTGCAGGTGGAACGAGCACTGCGTGCGCGCGGCATCCTCATCGTCGCGCCTCGTCACGCGGAACGCCCGCAGGCCCTGCCACGCGGCGTCGGCCCGGGTGCCTCGCTCAACGGTCAGCGCGCCGGACACAGCGGCCGGCACCCGTCCGCTGCCGATCCGTGCACGCCACAGCGTCCACCCGATGCCCGCGCCGAGCTGCAGCAGCAACGCGGCAACGATGAGGGCGAGGAGTTGCGGGGCGGTCATCGTTCGACGGGGGCTCGGGGGACCGGAGTCCACCTATAGCACCCGTGATGCGGCCGGACGGCGGGGGCCGGGCCGGCGAGTTGATGACCGTCAAGGATTCGGGGTTCAGGCCTGCGTTCGGGCCTGCGCCACCTTGGCAGGTACGGCCCGAAGTCCACCTGCACATCGGGCGTTCCCGCGGGAACGCCAGCCCCTACTTCCCGATGCAGAACCTCGAGAAGATCACCCCGAGCAGGTCATCCGCGCCGAACTCGCCGGTGATCGACCCCAACCGTTCCTGAGCCAGCCGCAGTTCCTCGGCGAACAGGTCGAGCACCTCGTCGCTGCGCTGCGCGTGCGCGTGCGCGGCCATGAGACAGTCGCGCGCTTCCCGCAGCGCCTGCAGGTGACGCTCACGGGCGATGAAGGTGCCCTCGCCCGCGCCGTGCCAGCCTGCCAGCCTGAGCAGCGCCGCGCGCAGCAGCTCGATGCCCTGCCCGTCACGCGCCGACAGCCAGACCGCGTCGTCGCTCGCGTGCGCAGGCAGGCCCGCGAGGTCGATCTTGTTCCACACGCGCAGGATCGGCTTGTCACGGGGCAGGCGCGCGGCGATGTCGGCATCGAGGTCGGCCGCGAGCGCGAGCCGTGCGGCGATGTCGCCGGCCACTGCAGCGTCGCCGCCGGCCGCAGCGCCACCGCCGCTTGCCCCACCGCCGTTCGATCCGCCACCACCCTGCCCCGCCCCGGACCCGGTCGCCACCCCCAGATGCAGGATCACATCCGCCCGCCCCAGCTCCTCCCAGGTGCGCTCGATGCCGATGCGCTCGACCTCGTCGCCGGTCTCGCGCAGCCCCGCGGTGTCGACCACCACCAGCGGCACGCCGTCGACCTGGATGGCCTGCACGATGCGGTC
>CAIUGQ010000129.1 GCA_903898725.1 uncultured Burkholderiales bacterium
CGGTGAGCCGTGCGCGCAGCGGCTCCTGGGCACGCTCGTGACCCAGCCGAGTCTCGTCGAGCTCGCGCATCGTGCCGGTCAGCGCGTCGAGCCGGGCCCGCAGCTCCGCCAGCCCCTGCTCGGCCTTGACCCGGGCGTCGAGCGCGTCCTGCAGCCCGGCCCGTGCCGCCGCATCGGACAGCTCGGCGAGCCGCTGCTGGAGCGTCTCGGACTCGGCGAGACCCTGCTCGATGCTCTGGCGGGCCTGGGCGATCTGCTCGCGCAGCGACTGGCGACGCGCCTCGATCTCCCGCACCGAGAAGGCGGCCTCGCGCTCGTCGCGCTCGAGGCTTCGCAGGCCTTCGCGCGCATCGGTGAGCGCGGCGTCCGCGTCCTCCCACTGCGCGCGCTTGAGCTCGGTGGCCTCCTGGCGGTCGGCGAGCTCGAGGTCGAGGGCCTCGAAGCGCGCGCCCTCCTCGGCGATCGCCGTTTCGCGGTCGGCGAGCTGCCCGCCGAGTTCCGCGAGCTCGGCCTCGAGGCGGGCACGGTCGGCGCTGGCGCGCTGGACCTGCTGCGCGCACCGCTCGGTCTCGATGCGCAGCGCGGCCGCACGGCGCACGGCCTGCTGCAGCGCGTCGCGATCGGCCGACAGGCGGCTGCGGGCCTCGGATGCCGCCGCCTCGGTCCGGGCGGCACCGGCACGGGCATCGTCGGCGATCAGCTCGACCGCCCGGTGCTCGCGGGTCAGGTTGTCGAGCTCCTGCTGGCGGGCGAGCACGCCGTCCTGCTCGGAGTCGAGCGCATGGAGCTGCACGCCGAAGCGTCCGACCGAATGGCCCGAGCGCAGCACGAACTGCCCGCCCGCCGGCAGGCGGCCGCGCTCGGCGACGGCCTGCTGCGGCGATTCGGCGCAGAAGCTGCCGTGGAGCCATTCGTCGAGCAGCGCCCGGATCCGGGGATCGGTCGTGTGGATCTGGACGGCCAGCGGGGCGAGCCCGGCGGGCACGGCCGCCCCTCCGGCGACCGGGGCGTCGCCGGCCGCGTAGAACCCGACCTTGGCCGGCGGCTGCTCCCCGAGCAGGCCCGAGAGCGACTCGAGCCGACCGACCTCGAGCGACTGCACCCGCTCGCGCAGCACCGACTCGACCGCGGTCTCCCACCCAGGCTCGATGCGCAGCCGCTGCCAGAGCCGCTTCATGCCCTCCAGGCCGTGCTTCTGCAGCCACGGCGCAGTCTTTCCCGAGGTCAGCACGCGCTCCTGGATCTGGCGCAGCGCCGAGATCCGCGCATCGACCTGCGACACCTTGCCGATGGCCTCGCGCAGCGCCTCCTGCGCCGGGGCGCGACGCGCGTCGAGTTCGCCCCAGCGGGCTTCCCCTTCCGCGGCCCGCTCGCCCGCGCCTTCCTCGAGCGCCTCGGCCTCGGCAAGCTGTTCGCGCAGGGCATCGAGCTGTGCCTGCGGTGCCTCGCCGAGACGCTCGAGCGCGTCGCGCAGCCTGGCCTCCCGGTCCTCGAGGCCGCGAAGCGCTTCCTCGTGGCCCCGCTGGCGCGTCGCGGCGACCTGGATCGCCTGCGAGGTCTCGGCCGCACGCGCGCGGGCCGAGTCGAGCTCGGTCCTGGCATCGCGCAGCGCATCCTCGAGCGCCGGCAGCTCGGCATTGGCATCGTCGAGACGCTGCGCGAGCACCGCCTGGCGCTCCTCGGCGGCCGCCAGTTCCTCGTCGCTGCGGGCGAGTCCCTCAGCCGCCTGCACGTCGCGCGAACGGGCCGAGTCGACCTGGGCCTGCAGGCCCGACAGCCGCTCGCGCAGCTGGGTCTGCGACTCGGCGACGAACCGGATCTGGCCTTCCAGGCGGGTGACCTCGCCGTTGGCCTCGTAGTAGGCGCCCTGTGCCGCGTGCACCGCGTCGCTCGCCGCGTAGTGGGCGGCGCGGGTCTCCTCGAGCCGTGCCTCGACCGCACGCTGCTGCGCGAGCTGCGACTCGATCTCGTTGGTGACCTGCCCGAGCTGCTGCGCGACCTTCGTCTGGTCGGCCGCGGCCTCGTCGCGGCGGACGATCCACAGCATCTGCTGCTTGCTCTCGCGATCGGCCTCGAGATCGCGGTAGGCCTGGGCAACCTCGGCCTGCCGCTCGAGCTTCTCGATCTGCCCCCCGAGCTCGCGGACGATGTCCTCGACCCGGGTCAGGTTCTCGCGGGTGTCGGACAGCCGGTTCTCGGTCTCGCGGCGCCGCTCCTTGTACTTGGAGACGCCCGCCGCCTCCTCGAGGAAGACCCGCAGGTCCTCGGGCTTGGCCTCGATGATCCGCGAGACCGTGCCCTGCCCGATGATCGCGTAGGCGCGGGGACCGAGGCCGGTGCCGAGGAACATGTCGTGGACGTCCTTGCGGCGCACGACCTGGTTGTTGATCAGGTAGCTCGACTGGCCGTCGCGGGTCAGCACCCGCTTGACCGAGATCTCCGCGTAGCCGGCCCAGGCGCCGCCCAGGCGCGACGACGCGTTGTCGAAGATCAGCTCGACGCTGGCGCGTACCGACGGCTTGCGGTCGGACGAGCCGTTGAAGATCACGTCCTGCATCGACTCGCCGCGCAGCTCGGACGCCTTGGATTCGCCGAGCACCCATCGCACGGCGTCCATGATGTTCGACTTCCCGCAGCCGTTCGGTCCGACGACGCCCACCAGCTGGCTCGGGACCTCGAACGCGGTCGGGTCGACGAATGACTTGAAGCCGGCGAGCTTGAGCTGTTTCAGACGCACGGGGCAATGCTCTGTCAGCCCCGCGCAGGCGGGGTGGATCGAATCGTCGGAGACGGTAACGGACGTGCGCGGCGGCGGCGACGTCCACGGCTGGCGACCCCTCGGCGGGCCACGCCTATAATAGCACCGCAGCCTTGGCGCCCCTGCGGCGCCGGGGCCGTCCGGGAGCGCCCCGAGGGCCGCCCGGGCACCCCCTGGACACGGCCCGTACGGGCCCTTTTTTTCGGCCTCGCCGAGCGTCGCCCCGCGCGGTGCCGACGCGGCCTGCCGCGGAGATTTCCCGATGCCCAGCGCACCGTCGACCCAGCTCGAGACCTTCCCCAACCCGGCCCCCGGGCGCGACTACCTCGTGCACATCGAGGTGCCGGAGTTCACCTGCCTGTGCCCGCTCACCGGCCAGCCCGACTTCGCCACGCTCGTGATCGACTACGTGCCCGAGCGCAAGAACCTCGAACTCAAGGCCCTCAAGCTGTACATGTGGTCTTTCCGGGACGAAGGCGTCTTCCACGAGGCGGTGACCAACCGCATCCTCGACGAGATGGTCGCCGCGACCCGGCCGCGCTTCATGCGGCTGACCGCCCGCTGGTATGTCCGGGGCGGCATCTTCACCACCGTCGTCGCCGAGCACCGCAAGCGGGGCTGGAAACCCGAGCCGCGCGTCGATCTGGGCGGGTTCGCTGCCGAATCGAGCACCCGCGGCTGACAATAGTCGAGATTTATCCGTTTCAGTACAACGTGTTACGGAACTTTCTTGAACCGACTTCTAGATAACCTGCAACCCTATCCGTTCGAGCGGCTGAGGGCGCTGCTGCGCGGCGTCGAGCCGCCGATGGCGCTGCGGCCGATCTCGATGTCGATCGGCGAGCCCCGGCACCGTGCACCCGCCTGCGTGCGCGAGGCGATGGTCGCGGCCCTCGACGGCCTGTCCTCGTACCCGCCCACCGCGGGGGGCGAGCCGCTGCGACGCGCCATCGCCGCCTGGCTCGATCGCCGCTACGGCCTGCCCGAGGTCGACCCCGCGACGCAGGTGCTGCCGGTGAACGGCTCCAAGGAGGCGCTGTTCGCCATCGCGCAGCTGGTGGTCGACGCCGGCCCGGGCAGCCCCCGACCGGTCGTGCTGCTCCCGAATCCCTGCTACCAGGTCTACGAGGGCGCCGCGCTGCTCGCCGGCGCCGAGGTCGTGTACGTCGATCCCGCGCCCGGTGACGCCGCCCCCGACTGGGACGCGGTGCCGAGCGCGACCTGGGGCCGCGTGCAGCTGGTCTACGTCTGCTCGCCCGGCAATCCGACCGGCTCGGTCATGTCGCGGGCCCAGTGGGCCCGGCTCTTCGAGCTGTCGGCGCGCCACGGCTTCGTGATCGCCGCCGACGAGTGCTACTCCGAGATCTATCCCGACGACGCGGCACCGCCCGAGGGCGCCCTGCAGGCCGCGCATGCGCTCGGCCTCACCGATTTCGCGCGCCTGCTGACCTTCTCCAGCCTCTCGAAGCGCTCGAGCGTGCCCGGCCTGCGCTCCGGCTTCGTCGCCGGCGACGCAGCCCTGATCGCCCGCTTCCTGCTCCTGCGCTCCTACAACGGCGGCGCGATGAGCGCCACCGTGCAGGCCGCCTCGCTCGCGGCCTGGTCGGACGAGGCCCATGTGGTGGAGAACCGTCGCCTGTACCGGGAGAAGTTCGATGCCGTGCTGCCTCGGCTCGACGGCCCGCTGCAGGTCGCGGCACCCGCCGGCGGCTTCTTCCTGTGGGCCGGCGTCCCCGGCGGCGATGACACCGCGTTCGCCCGGGACCTGTACGCCCAATATAATGTGCTGGTCCTCCCGGGCAGCTACCTCGCCCGAGGCGGCCCCGGCCGCAACCCCGGAGCCGGATTCGTGCGCATCGCGCTCGTCGACGGCCTCGACGCCTGCGTCGAGGCGGCCGACCGCATCCGACGCTTCTCCACCCGAACCACAGCCTGACCCGCCACCGATGACCGCCCTCCAGAGCACGATCGAACAGGCGTGGGACCAGCGTACCGAGCTGTCCCCCGCCTCCGCACCCAAACCCGTGCGCGAAGCCGTCGGCCACGTGATCGCCGAGCTCAACGCCGGCCGGCTGCGAGTCGCCGAGAAGGTCGACGGCGCCTGGGCCGTCCACCAGTGGATCAAGAAGGCGGTGCTGCTGTCGTTCCGCCTCGAGGACAACGCGCCGATGCAGTCGGGCGCCCTGCAGTTCTACGACAAGGTCCCGACCAAGTTCGAGGGCTGGAGCCAGCAGGACTACGCGGCCGGCGGCTTTCGCGTGGTGCCGCCGGCGGTGGCCCGCCGGGGCAGCTTCATCGGGCGCAACGTCGTCCTGATGCCGTCGTACGTCAACATCGGCGCCTACGTCGACGAGGGCACCATGGTCGACACCTGGGCGACCGTCGGCTCCTGCGCCCAGATCGGCAAGAACGTCCACCTCTCGGGCGGCGTCGGGATCGGCGGCGTCCTCGAGCCGCTGCAGGCGAACCCGACGATCATCGAGGACAACTGCTTCATCGGCGCGCGCTCCGAGGTCGTCGAGGGCGTGATCGTCGAGGAGAACTCGGTGCTGTCGATGGGCGTCTACATCGGCCAGAGCACGAAGATCTACGACCGGGCGACCGGCGAGGTCACCTACGGTCGCGTGCCGGCCGGCTCGGTCGTGGTCTCAGGCTCGCTGCCGTCGGCCGACGGCAAGTACAGCCTGTACTGCGCGGTGATCGTCAAGCGTGTCGACGCGCAGACCCGCGCCAAGACCGGCATCAACGAGCTGCTGCGCGGCGACTGACCCGCACCCACCCGCTCCCCGACGAGGCGACGACGAATGGCGATGGAACGTCTGCTGGCCCTGATGGCCGAGAAGAAGGCGTCTGACCTGTTCATCGCGGCCGGGACGGCGGTGCAGATCAAGATCAACGGCACCACCGTGCCGATCAACCAGCAGCGCCTCGATCCGGCCTCGGTCGACGCGCTGCTGCGCGAGGTGCTGACCGACAAGCAGTGGGCGACGTTCGAGCACGAGAGCGAGCTCAACATGGGCTACGGGCTGCGCAACGTCGGCAGCTTCCGGTTCTCGCTGTTCCGCCAGCGCGGCACGACCGCCGCGGTGGTGCGCTACATCCCGGGCGACGTGCCGCAGTTCGAGTCGCTGCACCTGCCGCCGATCCTCTCCGAGCTCATCATGGAGAAGCGCGGCCTGCTGCTGGTGGTGGGCTCGACCGGTTCGGGCAAGACCACGACGCTCGCTTCGGTGCTCGACTACCGGAACCAGCACCGCAGCGGCCACATCCTCACCATCGAGGACCCGATCGAGTACACCTTCCGGCACAAGCGCTCGGTGGTGAACCAGCGGCAGGTCGGCACGGACGCCGTCTCCTACGACGTCGCGCTGCGCAATGCGCTGCGCCAGGCGCCCGACTGCCTGATGATCGGCGAGATCCGGGACGTCGAGACGATGAGCGCGGCGATCGCCTATGCGCAGTCCGGCCACCTGGTGCTCTCGACGCTGCATGCGAACAACGCCTCGCATGCGCTCAACCGGATCGTCAGCTTCTACACGCCGGAGAACCGGCGGGTGCTGCTGTCCGACCTCTCGACGACCCTCAAGGCCGTGGTCTCGCAGCGCCTGATCCGCTCGTCCACCGGCGGGCGCGTGCCCGCCGTCGAGATCCTGCTCAACACCACCTTCATCTCCGAGCTGATCGAGCAGGGACGCCTGTCCGAGATCAAGGAGGCGATGGAGAAGAGCATGGCGCCGGGCTCGCAGACCTTCGAGCGGGCACTGGTCGAACTGGTCCGCACGAAGCGGGTCAGCAAGGAGGATGCGCTGGCGCAGTCCGACTCGCCGACCAACCTGCTGTGGCTGCTCGAGAACACCGAGGACGTCGCCGCGCCGCTGTCGTCGCCGCTGCCGAGCAACGTCGAGGCGAACACGCCGACCGACAAGAAGCCGGCCGACGGTCCGACCTTCTCCGAGTTCATGCTCAACATCTGATGGACGAAGGCGTGGTCGTCTACGGCATCGACAGCTGCGACCAGGTCCGCAAGGCCCGCTCGTGGCTGCGCGCCCAGGGCGTGGCCTTCCGCTTCCACGACTTCCGCGCGGACGGGCTCGACGCCTCGCTGCTCGCGCGCTGGATGGGCCATCTGCCCTGGGACGCGCTGCTCAACAAGCGCGGGCTGAGCTGGCGCCAGCTCGATGCCAGCCGACGTGCGAGCGTCGTCGACCAGTCGAGCGCCTGCGAGCTGATGCTGGCGAACCCGACGCTGGTGAAGCGGCCGGTGCTCGAGGCCGGCGACCGCATCGTCGTCGGCTTCTCGGAGCCGATCTACCGCAACCTGTTCGCCGAGCCTTCGCAGCCGGCGCCCTGAAGCCCGCCGCGGCACCGGCCGCGCCGGGGCAGACGACGACCCGGCCCGGCGTCGGCCATCGCGATCCGCGATCACGCACCCTCACATGACCCCCTGCCCCGTCCGCCACCTGCTCGAAGACCTGATCCGGCGCCGCTCGGTGACCCCGGCGGACGCCGGCTGCCAGCAGCAGATCGCCGAGCGCCTCGCGCCCCTGGGCTTCGTGCTCGAGCCGATGCGCTTCGGCGAGGTCGACAACCTCTGGGCCGTGCGACGCGGCGCGGCGCCCGGCCCGACGCTGGTGTTCGCCGGTCATACCGACGTCGTGCCGGCCGGCCCGCGCCAGTGGTGGCACGCCGATCCGTTCGAACCCACCGAGCGCGAGGGCGCCCTCTACGGCCGCGGGGCCTCGGACATGAAGGCCTCGATCGCCGGCATCGTCGTCGCGATCGAGGAGTTCGTCGCGGCACGGCCCGGGCACGCCGGATCGATCGCGATCCTGCTCACCTCCGACGAGGAAGGTCCCGCCGTCGACGGCACGACCCGCGTCGTCGAGACGCTGCGTGCCCGCGGCGAGTCGTTCGACTACTGCATCGTCGGCGAGCCGACCTCGGTGAAGGTGCTCGGCGACATGGTCAAGAACGGCCGGCGCGGCTCGCTGTCCGGCCGACTGACGGTGCGCGGCGTCCAGGGACACGTGGCCTACCCGCACCTGGCCCGCAACCCGATCCACGTGTTCGCGCCCGCGCTGGCGGCGCTTGCCGCCGAACGCTGGGACGAGGGCAACGACTACTTCCCGCCCACCACCTGGCAGGTCTCGAACTTCAATGCCGGCACCGGCGCGACGAACGTGATTCCCGGCGAGGCGGTCGTCGACTTCAACTTCCGCTTCTCCACGGCGAGCACGGTCGAGGGCCTGAAGGCGCGGGTGCAGGCGATCCTCGAGGCGCACGGCGTCGAGCATTCGCTCGCCTGGACGGTGTCAGGCCTGCCCTTCCTGACGCCGCGCGGCGCACTGTCCGAAGCGCTTGCCACCTCGATCCGGGCCGAGATGGGGGTCGAGACCGAGCTGTCGACCACCGGCGGCACCTCGGACGGACGCTTCATCGCGTCGATCTGCCGCGAGGTCATCGAGTTCGGACCGCCGAACGCCACGATCCACAAGAGCAACGAGAACATCGACATCGCCTGGCTGCAGCCGATGAAGAACATCTACCGCCGCACGCTCGAGGCGTTGCTGCCGTGAGCCCGGTCCGATTCGAACGGCCGGCGCCGAGCGCCGACGAGGCGCGCGCGGCGCTCGTCACCGTGCGCGACGTGCTGCGCTGGTCGGTCTCCCGCATGCAGGCGGCGCAGATCGGCTTCGGGCACGGCACCGCCGATGCCTGGGACGAGGCGGCGTGGCTGCTGCTCTGGTCGCTGCGCCTGCCGCTCGATCGGCTCGAGCCGATGCTCGATGCACGGCTCGCGCCGGGTGAACTCGCCGCCGCGATCGCGCTCGTCGAGCGCCGCTGCACCGAACGCCTGCCGGCCGCCTACCTGACCGGCGAGGCCTGGCTGCGGGGCGTGCGCTTCCTGTCCGACCCGCGCGCGCTGGTGCCGCGCTCGCCGATCGCCGAGCTCCTCGACACCGATGCGCTGTCGCCCTGGTTGCTCGACGGCGAAGGTGTCGCGCGCGTCATGGACCTGTGCACCGGCGGCGGCAGCCTCGCGATCCTCGCGGCCCGACGCTTCGAGACTGCCCAGGTGCTCGGCACCGACCTGTCGGCCGACGCGCTCGCGCTGGCCGCCGAGAACGTCGCGCTGCACGGCCTCGACGGGCGAGTGTCGCTGCGCCAGGGCGACCTGTGGGGCGCCGCGACGGGCGGCGCGTTCGATCTCGTCGTCTGCAATCCGCCCTACGTGAACGCGGGCTCGATGTCGGCGCTGCCCGCCGAGTACCTGGCCGAACCGCAGGGCGCGCTCGGCGGCGGCACCGACGGCATGGACCTGGTCCGACGCATCGTCGATGGCGCGCGCGCCCACCTCTCGGCGCGCGGACTCCTGGTCCTCGAGATCGGCCACGAGGCCGCGCACTTCGAGGCGGCCTTCCCGGACCTCGAGTACACCTGGCTGCCCACCGAGGGGGGCGACGACCGGATCGTGCTGCTGGAGCGCGACGCGCTGCCGTGATCCGCATCCGGGGCCTGACGCTGGGGCGCGGCCCCCGCACGCTGCTCGAGTCGGCCGACGCGGTGATCGCCGCCGGCGAGCGCATCGCGCTGATCGGCGACAACGGCAGCGGCAAGTCGACCCTGCTGGCCGCGATCGCCGGCGACATCGCGCCCGATGCCGGCGACATCGACGTCCCGCCGATGCGCGTCGCGCGCCTCGCGCAGTCGATGCCGCGCAGCGCCCTGCCCGCCTGGCGCTTCGTGCTCGAGGCGGACGCCGCGCTGATGCGGGCGCAGGCCGCGCTCGCCGCCGCCGAGACCGCGGGCGACGGCCATGCGATCGCGCAGGCGCACGACGACGTCCTCGCCTGCGACGGGCCCTCCGCCGAGGCCCGTGCCCGCGAGCTGCTGCACGGACTGGGCTTCGACGCCGACGAGCAGGAGCGCCCGGTCGACGCGTTCAGCGGCGGCTGGAAGATGCGTCTGAACCTGGCCCGCGCACTGATGGAGCCCGCCGAGCTGCTGCTGCTCGACGAGCCGACCAACCACCTCGACCTGGATGCGGTGCTCTGGCTCGAGCGGCGACTGACGCGGCTGGCCGCCACGATCCTCGTGGTCTCGCACGATCGCGACTTCCTGGACCGCGTCGCGGTCGCGACGCTGCAGATCGACGACCGCAAGCTGGTCCGCTACAGCGGCGGCTACTCCGCCTGCGAACAGGCCCGTGCCGAACGGGCCGCGCAGCGGCAGCGCTCGATCGCTGCCCAGCAGGCGCAGATCGCCCACCTGCACGCCTTCGTCGAACGCTTCCGGGCCAAGGCGACGAAGGCCCGACAGGCCCAGAGCCGCCTGAAGGCGCTCGAGCGGATCGAGGTGCTCGCGCCGCTGCGGGCGACGCGCGGGATCGACTTCGACTTCGCACCGGTCGGCGACTGTCCCGACCCGCTGGTCCGCATGGAGGACGTGTCGGTCGGCCACTCGGCCGCCGACGGGAGCGTGCACACCGTCCTTCGCGACGTGTCGATGACCGTGGGACGTGGCAGCCGCTTCGGCGTGCTGGGCCGCAACGGCGCCGGCAAGACGACGCTGATCCGCACCGCCGTCGGCGAGCTGCCGGCGCTGGGCGGCGAGCTGCAGCGCTCGCGCACCGTGCGCATCGGCTACTTCGCGCAGCAGCAGGTCGATGCGCTGCGTGGCGGCGACTCCGCGCTCGGCCACATGCAGCGGCTCGCCCCCGAGGAGCGCGAGCAGACCTTGCGCGACTGGCTGGGGCGTTTCGCCTTCCGCGGCGAGGATGCGACGCGACCGGTCGGTCCGATGTCGGGTGGCGAACGGGCCCGCCTCGCGCTCGCGATGCTGGTCTGGGGACGTCCGCAGCTGCTGGTGCTCGACGAGCCGACCAACCACCTCGATGCCGCCACCCGCGATGCGCTGGCCGACGCGCTCGCCGAGTTCGATGGCGCGCTGCTGCTCGTCTCGCACGACCGGTACCTGCTGCGCGCGACCGTCGACGCCTTCCTGCGGGTGGCCGACGGCACCGCGGCGCCGTTCGACGGCGATCTCGACGACTACGCGCAGTGGCTGATGCACAAGCCCGCCGAGGCGGGCGGCGGCGACAGCGCCCCGGACGGCGCCCTCTCGCGTCGCGACGAGCGCCGGGTGGCCGCCGAGCAGCGGGCCCAGCGCGCCGCGCAGAAGAAGCCGCTGCAGAAGCGTCTCGGCGAAGCCGAATCGGCGCTGGCGCGCATCGAGACCCGGATCGCGCAGATCGATGCCCGCCTGGGCGAGCCCGATGCCTACCGCGACGCCGCAGCGGCCGCCGAGCTCGGTCGCGAGCGAGGCCTGCTGCTGCGGGAACGCGAGCTCACCGAAGAGCGCTGGCTGGAGATCGGCGCGGCCCTCGAGGCCCTGGACACCTGAGACGAAGCTGCCCGGTCGCGCCGGACCGCCCGGCCCGCACCCGGGTCGGGCGCTGGCCGCTCAGCGCCCCGGAACGCCGGTCTCGGCGCGCCCCTCGGCGAGCACGCTCCTGAGATCCCGCCGCAGCACCACCGGCTTGCCGCCGAGGGCGCGCTTGCACAACCAGTGCGCGAGCGCCGAGTCGAGCCAGTCGGCATGCCCGGGAAACCAGTCGGCGAGCGCGTCGGCCAGCCTGCGCACCTGCCCGATCTCGCCCTGCGCCACCACCTCGCGGACCTGCACGACCGAACGCAGCACCGCCGCATGCTCGTCGATGTGGCAGTCGCGCGGCGGAAAGCCGGTCTCGACCATCCAGCGGTCCTCGTCCTCGAAGTGACGGCGCGCATGGACCTCGAATTCGGCGAGCAGATCGGCGAGCCGGTCCTCGGGACCGGTCTGCATCGCTCGGACCAGCGCGACGAACTCGCGATGCGTCTCGTCCATCGGCTCGTGGCCGAGGACGAACGCATCGGACCAGCCGAGGACCGGTTCGCCCCCCGCGCGCGGCGTGCCGTCGCTCATCGGCGCGTCACTTCTTCGCGGCCATCGCCGCGCGCAGTTCCAGGTTCGTCTTGCGGTCCGCGTTGACCTTCTGGACGCTCGCCCGCTCGCTCATCTGCTTGACGTAGTCGCGCGCGGGCGTGGCGGCCAGCACGTCGGCACCGAGCACCGCCTTGGTGGCGCCGGAGATCAGCGGCAGGTTCACGATCGCCGAGCAGTCGGCCATGGTGAACGTGTCGCCGGCGACGAAGGGGGCGAACTTCGCGAGCTTCGAGAAGGCAGCGACGTTGCGCTCGAGCTCCTTGCGGGTCGCGTCGATCACCGACTGCTCCACCGTGCCGCCGAAGAAGGCCTGCGGGTACAGGCGACGGGCGACGAGCTCGAGGTGCAGTTCCATGAAGGTCACCAGCTCCCGGACCTTGGCGCGGGCGAAGGGATCGGCCGGCAGCAGCGGCACCGTGCCGGGATTCGCATCCTCGATGTACTCCATGAGCACCTGCGACTCGCACAGCGCGCCGGCCGGGGTCTTCATGAACGGCACCTTGCCGAGCGGGCTCGAGGCCAGCGTGGCCTCATCCTTCTGCGCCCAGTTCAGCTCCTCCTCGAACGGCACGCCTTTCTCGAGGAGGGCGATCTTGACCTTGTTGTAGTAGTTGCTGACGGCGAAACCGACCAGGGTGATCATCGACGGGGTCTCCTGTTCCTGCATTAACGACGGGCTGTCCGGAGGACGGGCGAGGCCCGTTCCGCTCGACGATGGTACCAAGCGGGCGACGCCGCGCCGCCCGCTACACTGCGCGCCGTGGAACTCGCCGGACCGGTGCTGGAGGTGGTGCTCCCGGTCTACGGCCTGATCGCCGCGGGCTGGGCGGCGCATCGCGCGGGCCTCGTCGCCGACGAGGACGTCCGCCGCTTCACCGACTTCACGTTCCGGGTGTTCGTCCCGGCCCAGCTGTTCCTGGCGATGGCCCGCACCGACTTCCGCACCCTGCAGGCCGGCGTCCCGACCGCCTACTTCGGCGCGGCACTCGCGCTATTCGGCGCCGTGGTCGCGATCCGGTGGCGCTCGGTCCCGCCGGTGCGTGCGGCCGTCGAGGGACTGGCCGCGTCGTTCTCGAACACCGTGATGATCGGCATCCCGCTGGTCACGCTCGGCTGGGGCGAGAGCGCCCTCGCGATGCTGCTGTCGATCGTCGCGCTGCACTCGCTGCTGCTGCTGACCACCGCCACCTTCGTCTTCGAGGTCGCCGCCGCCACCGGAACGCCGCTGGTGGCGGTCGGGCGCGCGCTGCGCACCTCCGTCCTCCACCCCGTGATCCTGCCGATCATCGCCGGCGCCGCCTGGAGCGCGCTCGGGCCGCCCCTCCCAGGACCGGCCCAGTCGACGCTCGGCCTGCTGGCGGCGGCCGCCTCGCCGCTGTGCCTGGTGCTGCTCGGCGCCTCGCTCGGGCGCGACGGGCTGCGTACCGGGCTGCGGCCCGCGCTCGCGCTGAGCGCGCTCAAGCTGGTGGCCTTCCCGCTCCTGGCCGCGGCGATCGGCCGCTTCGTGCTCGGCCTCGAGCCGCTCGCGCTGACCGTCGTCATCCTCACCGCGACGCTGCCGATCGGTGCCAACGTGTTCCTGTTCGCCCAGCGCTACCGCAGCGATACCGCCCCGATCGCGGCGGCGGTGGTCTGGTCGACCCTGCTGGCCGCGCCGATCCTGGCAGTCCTGCTGCCCCTGCTGCCGGTGCCCCCAAGGTAGAATCGGGTCACATGAAGCCATTCGAAGCGTTCGTGGTCGGCGTCGTGGGGACCGGCGCCATGGGTCGCGGCATCGCGCAGCTGTTCGCGCAGTCGGGCCATGCCCTGCGCCTGTACGACGCCGCGCCGGGGGCCGCGCAGGCCGCCTGCACCGCGGTCGCCGACACCCTCGGCAGGCAGGTCGAGAAGGGCAAGCTCGCCCGCGGCGCGTTCGAGGCCACGATGGCCAGGATGTCGCCGGTCGGCGCGCTCGGCGACCTCGCCGGCTGCGACCTGGTGATCGAGGCCATCGTCGAGAACCTCGACGTCAAGAAGCGCCTGTTCGTCGAGCTCGAGTCGATCACCGGCCCCGAGGCACTGCTCGTCACGAACACCTCGTCGCTGTCGGTCACGGCCATCGCCGCGGCCTGCTCGAACCCGGCTCGCGTCGCCGGCTACCACTTCTTCAACCCGGTGCCGCTGATGAAGGTGGTCGAGGTGATCCGCGGCGCACGCACCTCGGCGGCCACCGCCGACGCGCTGGTCGCCCTCACCCGCCGCACCGGCCATGCCCCGGTCGTCGCGCAGGACACCCCCGGCTTCCTGATCAACCATGCCGGCCGCGGCTATGGCACCGAAGCGCTGAAGCTGGTGGCGGAGGGCGTCGCGGACGTGCCCACCGTCGACCGCGTGATGCGCGAGCAGGTGGTGTTCAACGGCTCGGGGTTCCGGCTCGGTCCGTTCGAGCTGCTCGACCTCACCGGCCTGGATGTCTCGCATCCGGTCATGGAGTCGATCTACCGGCAGTTCTACGAGGAGCCGCGGTTCAGGCCGTCGGCGCTCGCCGCGCAGCGGGTCGCGGGCGGTCTGCTCGGGCGCAAGGTCGGCGAAGGCTTCTACCGCTACGAGAACGGCGCGCTGGTCGCGGTGCCCGAGGACGAGCCGACCGCGGCCGGCGCCGCGTCGTTCGCGCGCGTCTGGGTCACAGCCGGCCCGAACCAGGGCGCCCTGCGCGAGCTGGTCGTCGCGCTCGGCTCGACCGTCGACGATGCCCTGCGTCCCCGCGCCGACAGCCTCGTGCTGCTCGCGCCGATCGGCCTCGACGCGACCGCCGCCTGCACCGACGCCGGCCTGCCCGCCGAACGCAGCGTCGCCCTAGACACCCTGTTCCCGTTCGCCGCGAAGGCCTGCCGTCGACGCGTGCTGATGGCGACCCCGGCCACCGATCCGGCCCTCGCCGCTGCGGCCCGCCGCCTCTTCGCGGCCGACGGCGCCCGTGCCAGCCTGGTGCGCGATTCCGCGGGCTTCGTCGCGCAGCGCGTGGTCGCGATGGTGGTCGCGGTAGCCTGCGAGATCGCCCAGCAGCGGATCGCGAGCCCGGCCGACATCGACCTGGCGGTGCGACTCGGTCTGGGCTACCCGACGGGCCCGCTCTCGATGGGCGACACCCTCGGCGCCGCGACCGTCGCCTCGGTGCTCGAGGGCATGTACGCCTGCACCGGCGACCCGCGCTACCGCCCGAGCCCCTGGATGCGCCGCCGTGCGCGCCTCGGGCTCTCGCTGCTGCACGCCGACTAGGACCGGGCGAGCCCCCGGCACGAACCGAAGGAGATGGAGGGACGATGAGCGACCTGGCCGAGCAGAACGTCGGCACCACCCCCGTGGCCGAGCGCCACCGCTTCGATGTCGGCGCGCTCGACGCGTGGATGCGGACGAACGTCGAGGATTTCGCCGGCCCCCTCACCGTCGAGCAGTTCAAGGGCGGTCAGTCGAACCCGACCTTCAGGCTCAGCACGCCGTCGCGGGCCTACGTGATGCGCGCCAAGCCGGGCCCGGTCGCCAAGCTGCTGCCCTCGGCCCATGCGGTCGAACGCGAGTACCGCGTCCTCGCCGGGCTCGCCGGCTCGGACGTGCCGGTGGCGCGCGTCTACGGCCTGTGCGAGGACGAGTCCGTGATCGGACGCGCCTTCTACATCATGGACTGCGTCGAGGGCCGGGTCCTCTGGGACCAGTCGCTGCCCGGCGTCTCGAACGCCGAGCGCGAGGCGATCTACGACGAGATGAACCGGGTGATCGCGGCGCTCCACAACGTCGACGTCGACGCGGTCGGGCTCACTGACTTCGGACGCCCCGGCAACTACTTCGGGCGCCAGATCAGCCGCTGGTCGAAGCAGTACGTGCTGTCCGAGACCGAGAAGATCCCCGAGATGGACCGGCTGATCGAGTGGCTGCCGCAGCACATCCCGGAGGGCGACGAGGCCCGGATCGTCCACGGCGACTACCGGCTCGACAACATGATCTTCGCCCGCGACCGCCCGAAGGTGCTCGCGGTGCTCGACTGGGAGCTGTCGACCATCGGCCATCCGCTCGCCGACTTCAGCTACCACTGCATGAGCTGGCACATTCCGCCCGGGCAGTTCCGCGGCATCGGGGGCCTGGACCTCGCCGCGCTCGGCATCCCGAGCGAGGACGACTACATCCGCCGCTACTGCGCGCGGACCGGCCGCCAGAGCATCGGCCACTGGGACTTCTACCTGGCCTACAACTGCTTCCGGCTCGCCGGCATCCTGCAGGGCATCGTCAAGCGCGCGCTCGACGGCACCGCATCGAGCCCGCAGGCGCTCGAGCAGGGCAAGCGGGTGCGGCCCCTGGCCGAGATGGCCTGGGCCTTCGCGCAGCAGGTGCGCTGAGCCCCGTCACCGAATCAGCATCGAACCGATCGACGACCCAAGGAGGAGAGACGCAATGGATTTCGAGTACACCCCCAAGGTGAAGGAGCTTCAGGCACGCCTGATCGACTTCATGAACCAGCACATCTACCCGAACGAGGACGCCTACCACCACGAGGTGGAGACGAACCGTCGCGCGGGCAACGCCTGGGTACCGACCCGGGTCATCGAGGACCTCAAGCCCGTCGCTCGCAAGGCGGGGCTCTGGAACCTGTTCCTGCCGTTCTCCAAGCGGGTCCCCGAGGGCCTGACGAACCTCGAGTACGGCACGCTGTGCGAGATCATGGGCCGGGTGCACTGGGCGTCCGAGGTGTTCAACTGCTCGGCGCCCGACACCGGCAACATGGAGACCCTCGAGCGCTACGCGTCCGAGGAGATCAAGCGCGAATGGCTCGATCCGCTGCTTCGCGGCGAGATCCGCAGCGCGTTCCTGATGACCGAGCCCGCGGTCGCCTCGTCGGATGCCACCAACATCCAGCTCGCGATCCGCCGCGAAGGCGACACCTACGTGCTGAACGGCCGCAAGTGGTGGAGCTCCGGCCTGGGCGATCCGCGCTGCAAGGTGCTGATCGTGATGGGCAAGACCAACCCCGACGCCGGCCGCCACGAGCAGCAGTCGATGATCGTCGTGCCCACCGACACCCCCGGGATCAAGGTGCTGCGCCACCTGTCGGTGTTCGGCTACGACGACGCGCCGCACGGCCACATGGAGGTCGACCTGACCGACGTGCGCGTGCCGGTCTCGAACATCCTGCTCGGCGAAGGCCGCGGCTTCGAGATCGCCCAGGGTCGTCTCGGGCCGGGTCGGATCCACCACTGCATGCGCTCGATCGGCGCGGCCGAGCGTGCGCTCGAGCTGATGTGCAAGCGACTGATGTCGCGCGTGGCGTTCGGCAAGCCGATCTCGCAGCACTCGATCTGGCACGAGCGCATCGCCGAATCGCGCTGCATGATCGACCAGGCTCGCCTGATGACGCTGAAGGCCGCCCACATGATGGACACCGTCGGCAACAAGGTCGCACGCGCCGAGATCGCGATGATCAAGGTGATCGCGCCCAACATGGCCTGTCAGATCATCGACTGGGCGATGCAGGCGCACGGTGGCGCCGGCATCTCGCAGGTCACGCCGCTGGCCAACATGTACGCGCACCAGCGCACGCTGCGCTTCGCGGACGGCCCGGACGAGGTGCACCGCGCGGCCATCGCCAAGCTCGAGCTCGGCAAGCACTCGAGCATCCCGAGCAAGAACGACCTCGAGGCGATGCCGATCACGCGCGGCTCCTGAGTCGTGCAGGGCCCGGGGTGCCTGCGGGCACCTCGGGACCGCGCCGCCGGCGGTGCCGGCGGCTCAGGGCGAGGCGTGCACCGCCTCGCCCGCCCGCAGCGTCACTGCACCGGTTCCTTGAGGGCGGCGGGCAGCGGAAACGAGACCACCTCGATGCCCTCCTCGGCGAGCTCGCGGGCCTCGTCGGGGCTGGCGACGCCGCGGATGCCGCGCTCGGGCGATTCGTTGTAGTGGATCCGGCGTGCCTCTTCCGCGAAGCGGTCACCGACGTCCTCGGTGTTCGCGACGATGCTGCGTGCCATCTTCATGAACAGCGCCTGGGCCGCGCGCGGGTCGAGCGGGACGCCCGCCCCGCCGCCAGGGCCACCGCGCGATGCCTGCGCGGGCACGTCGGAGGCGCCCGACAGGTTCAGGCGCGGTGCCGAGGGCAGCTTGCGGATCGCGGTGCTGCTGCAGACCGGGCACTCGACGAGCCCACGCGCATGCTGCGAGTCGTAGTCCTCGGCCGAGCCGAACCAGCCTTCGAAGCGATGGTCGTGTTCGCAGGCGAGGTTGAAGACTTTCATGGGCTGCGCTCCGTTGGGAGATTCTACGGCATGCCGCTAGAATCCGCGGTCCAGCGAGGTGAGGCATGAAGGACCCGATCGCGCTGCCGGTCTCCGAGGTGGTGGCGCGACTGCGCGAATTCAACACCGTCGTCGACGCGCGCAGCCCTGCCGAATACGCCGAGGATCACCTGCCCGGCGCCATCAGTGCGCCGGTGCTCGACGATGGCGAGCGCGCGCTCGTGGGCACCTGCAATGCCGAGCGCGGCGCCTTCGAGGCCAAGCGTCTTGGTGCTGCGATCGTCTCGCGCAACATCGGCGGCCTGATCGAGCGGCTGTTCGCGGAGAACGACCGCCACTGGCGGCCGCTCGTCTACTGCTGGCGGGGCGGCAACCGCTCCGGCTCGCTCGCGACCGTGCTGGCACGGATCGGCTGGCGCACCCATGTGATCGACGGGGGCTACAAGGCCTTCCGCCGGCATGTCATCGAGGACCTTGCAGCGAGGCCGGCCGCGCTGCGCTTCGTGGTGGTGGGCGGCCGCACCGGCAGCGCCAAGAGCCGGCTGCTCGAACGGCTCGCCGCCCGCGGCGAACAGGTGCTCGATCTCGAGGCGCTGGCGAGGCATCGGGGCTCCGTGCTGGGCGGACTGCCCGGCGCGCCGCAGCCCAGCCAGAAGCACTTCGAGACGCAGATCTGGGAGCGGCTGCGCGACGCCGATCCGCTGCGGCCGGTGTTCGTCGAGTCGGAGTCCCGCAAGGTCGGACGCGTGCAGGTCCCCGAGGCGCTGATCCTCGCGATCCGCGCCTCGCGGGTCGCGGTCGTCGAGGCGGATGTCACCGTGCGCAGCCGGTTCCTGCTCGCGGAGTACGAACACTTCCGACAGGACGTGCCCGGACTGCTCGAGCTGCTCGAGCACCTCGTGCCGCTTCATGGCGCGGAACGGATTCGGGAGTGGAAGGCGCTGGTCGAGCAGGACCGCTGGCTCGAGCTCGTCGAGCGCCTGCTGCTCGAGCACTACGACCCGAGCTACGACCGTTCGATGAAGCGCAACTTCGGCCGACTGGCCGAAGCCCCCCTGGTGAGGCTGGACGGGACCGACGACGCGGCGCTCGAACGCGGCGCCGAAGCCCTCGCGAGCGTCGGCGCAGCGGGCTGAGCCCGCTGCGTCCGTCAGGGCTGCTTCGCGTCGACCTTGGCGCCGATCCGCTCGGGGTGGCGCACGATCTTGCTGCGTGACTTCACCGACTCGACATACGTCGCGACGTCCTGCTGCGACACCACACGCTCGATCTGCGACTCGTAGGCACCGAGCTTCTGGGCGAGCTCCTGGGGCGTCGGTGCCAGCGTCTTGACGAGCTGCACGATCGTGTAGCCCTGCGTCCCCAGGTCGACGCCGACAAACGCAGGCAACGGCTCGGCCGACAGGCGGAACAGCGCGTCGAGCGCCGGCTGCGCGAGCCCGGCCGGCGCATTGCGCGAGACCGTGCGCGCGGGCGAGAACCCCGGCGCGTCGCCGCCCTTGCCCGCCTTGAGCTCCGCCAGACGCGCCTCGCCGGCGGCCCGCGCCAGCTTGCCGGCCTCCTCGGCGATCACGAGCTTGCGCACCTCGTCCTTGACCGCCTCGAGCGGCCGACGCTGAGGCGCGCGGTACTCGACGACACGCGCGGCGGCCAGCTGCCCCGGCGCGATCTCGATCGCCTCGGTGTTGCGCTTGTTCCGCAGCACCTCGTCGCCATACACCGCCGACAGGAGCCGCGCACTGGCCAGCGGACTGCCGCGCGGCGCATCGGGCGCGGGTGTGCGGCCCACGTTGTCGACCGTACGGACCTCTAGCTTCCACTTGTCCGCGACGGGCTTGAGCGACTCCGACTGCTCGTAGACCATGTCGGTGAAGGCCTGCGCGGCCTCGGCGTACCGGGTGCCCGCCTGCTGCTGCCGGACCTCCCGCTCGAGCTCGCCGCGCACCTGCTCGAAGGTCTTCTCGGCACCCGGCTTGATGCCGGTGACCACGATGATGTGCTGGCCGAACTCGGACTCCACCGGCCCGCGGATCTCGCCCTGCTTCATCTCGAAGGCGGCGTCCGCGAAGGGCTTGACCATGGAGGCGCGGGCGAAGAAGCCGAGGTCGCCGCCCTGCGCGGCCGAGCCCGGATCGTCGGAGGCGGATTTGGCGAGCGCAGCGAACTTCGTCGGATCCGCCTTGAGCTGCACGAGCAATTGCTCGGCCTTCGCCTTCGCCTCTGGCCCGGTCTTGACCAGGATGTGGCTCGCGCGACGCTCTTCGGGTGTGCCGTAGCGCGCCTTGTTCTGCTCGTAGTAGGTCTTCAGGTCCTCGGGCGAGACGGTGACCTGCGCGGCCAGCGCGTCACGCGTGAGCACCACCACCTCGACCTTCGCCGACTCGGGCGTCTCGAAGACACGGCCGTTGGCCTCGTGGTAGGCCGCGAGCTGGGCATCGGTCGGCTGGATCCGAGCGGCGAAGTCCGCCGCCGCGAACCGCTGCTCGCGCACCTCGCGCCGCTCTTCCTGAAGGGCGATCAGACGCTCGCGCACGGCCTTCGGCATGAAGGCCGAAGCGGTCACCGCGTCGGGCAGCGCCTGGACCTGCAGGTCGCCCCGCACCATCGCCTCGAAGCCGGCCGGCGTGACGCCGCGCGATGCCACCAGCGCCTTGTAGCGCGCGTCGTCGAACCCGCCGTCGTCGCGCTTGAGGCCGGGGATGCCGAGGATGGTCTGGCGCACGCGCTCGTCGGTGACGATCACGTTGCGCGCCACCGCCTGGGCTGCGATCGCCTTCTGCGCGATCAGCCCTTCGAGGATCTCGGCGCGCGCCTCGGGCGTGTCGAACAGCTTGGTGTCCACACCGTCGCCCAGCATCTGGCGCAGCTGGTCGATCTGCTGGCGCTGGGCCGCGTCGAACTCGGGCTGGAGGATCTCGCGATCGCCGACCTTCGCGACACCGCGGTCACCCGCCAGCATGCCCTCGTAGCCGGAGATGCCGAAGAACACGAATGCGGGAAGGATCAGGATCAGCAGGATGAACTGCAGGATGCGCTGATGCTTGCGGATCGAATCGAACATGGCGCGGCTCGGTGGCGAGCCCGACGTACCGGACGGCGGGCCGTGTTGTATAGCAAAAAGGGGCGAACTTTCGTTCGCCCCTTCTGCATTTTCAGTCTGGCGGAGTGGACGGGACTCGAACCCGCGACCCCCGGCGTGACAGGCCGGTATTCTAACCGACTGAACTACCACTCCTTGGTGCTGCTTGCGATGCCTGCTGCTGCATCTCGCTGGTGGTGGGTGCTGAGAGGCTCGAACTCCCGACCTACGCCTTGTAAGGGCGCCGCTCTACCAACTGAGCTAAGCACCCTCGCCGCAGCGCCCAGCGAAGACAGCAATCTTAGCACCCCTTCGACGGGTCATGCAAATCGGGCGCGCTCGCTGGCGCACCCGAGTCACTCGCCGTTCAGTGCTTGACCACCTCGTCGGCACCCGCGGTCGGCGCAGCCGGCTTGACGGGTTCCGCAGGCGCGGCCGCCGCAGCCACTTCCTCGTCTGACAGCGGCGTCGGATGGCGCTCGAGCGCCACCTCGAGGACCCGGTCGATCCACTTCACCGGGACGATCTCGAGCTTGTTCTTCACATTGTCCGGGATGTCCGCCAGGTCCTTGACGTTCTCCTCGGGGATCAGCACGGTCTTGATGCCGCCGCGGTGTGCCGCGAGCAGCTTCTCCTTCAGGCCACCGATGGGCAGCACCTCGCCACGCAGCGTGATCTCGCCGGTCATGGCGACGTCGGCCCGCACCGGGATGTCGGTCAACACCGACACCAGTGCGGTCGTCATCGCGATGCCCGCCGAAGGACCGTCCTTGGGCGTCGCGCCCTCCGGCACGTGGATGTGGATGTCCATCTTCTCGTGGAAGCCCGGCTTGATGCCGAGCCGCGCCTGCCGGCGCCGCACCACGGTCATCGCGGCCTTGATGGATTCCTGCATCACGTCGCCGAGCTTGCCGGTGAACGTCGTCTTGCCCTTGCCCGGTACCGCGACCGCCTCGATCGTCAGCAGCTCGCCGCCGACCTCGGTCCAGGCGAGCCCGGTGACCTGCCCGACCTGGTTCTCCTTCTCCGCGATGCCGTAGGAGAAGCGCCGAACGCCCAGGAACTTGTCCAGGTTCTTCGGCGTGACCGCGATCTTCTTCTCGTCCTTCTTCAGCAGCAGCGTCTTGACGACCTTGCGGCAGATCTTGGACAGCTCGCGCTCGAGCGAGCGCACGCCCGCCTCACGCGTGAAGTAGCGGACGATGTCGCGGACCGCGGCCTCCGACACCACCAGTTCGCCCGGCTTCAGGCCGTTGTTCTTCTGCTGCTTGGGCAGCAGGTAGCGCTGGGCGATGTTGACCTTCTCGTCCTCGGTGTAGCCGGCGAGCCGGATCACCTCCATCCGGTCGAGCAGCGCCGGCGGGATGTTGAGCGAGTTCGCGGTGGCCACGAACATCACGTCGGACAGGTCGTAGTCGACCTCGACGTAATGGTCGACGAAGGTGTGGTTCTGCTCCGGGTCGAGCACCTCGAGCAGCGCCGACGACGGATCGCCCCGGAAGTCCATGCCCATCTTGTCGACTTCGTCGAGCAGGAAGAGCGGATTGCGGACGCCGACCTTCGAGAGGCTCTGCAGGATCTTGCCGGGCATCGAGCCGATGTAGGTACGCCGCTGGCCGCGGATCTCGGCCTCGTCGCGCACGCCGCCGAGC
>CAIUGQ010000130.1 GCA_903898725.1 uncultured Burkholderiales bacterium
AGACCTTGTCCAGCGGGATCTGGTCGAACAGGATTTTCATGTCCTCGACGCTGTCAATCGCCACACCGGCCTTGCCGACGTCACCGGTGACACGCGGATGGTCGCTGTCGTAGCCGCGGTGGGTGGCCAGGTCGAAGGCCACGCTCACGCCCTGCCCGCCCGCGGCCAGCGCCTTGCGGTAGAAGGCGTTCGAGGCCTCGGCGGTGGAGAAGCCCGCGTACTGGCGGATCGTCCAGGGGCGCACCGCGTACATCGTCGCCTGCGGGCCGCGGATGTAGGGCGCGAAGCCCGGCAGCGTGTCGGTGTACTGCACGCCCTCCAGGTCGGCCTTCGTGTAGAGCGGCTTGACGTCGATGCCCTCGGGCGTCTTCCAGTTCAGCGCGTCGACGTCGCCCCCTGGCGCGGACTTGGCCGCAGCCTTGCGCCACAGGTCGATGGAGCCGGAGTCGGGGACGGAGGCGTCGGACATGGTGGGACCGCGGGGAGTGGGAACGCGGCCAACATTCTAGCGTTTGGCGAAGGGTCTCTGGCCCGGCCACGGCGCTGCGGGCCGGGCAGCGGAACGCGCCCCGGGGGCCGCTCGCGGGCGGATCGGTGATGTTGGGCGACAGTACGGCGCGGTTCGCCGACGCTCGCTTCAACTGAGCGGCTCCGGATCCGGCGGGAGCCGCGTTCCGATGCCAGGCGGGGTGCCCGGCCGCCCGTCCCGTGCGAGAGGTCGCGCGGGCGTCTCGGGGCGATGCACGCCCGCCCCGGACGGCTGACGCGCTGGAGACTGCATGCGCAGCGTGGCCGAGAGCGAGACCGGCAGACGCGGCGGCGTGCTCCCGTTGCCCAGCATTGCGCAGGCCCACGGCGGTCCGCCCGTCCCCTGCGGCGTGCCGAGCTCGACGGCCCCCAGCCTGAGCACCGCGTCCGGACCGCAGCCATGCCAGGCACGCATCGACCAGGCGACGGCGCGGCCGATCACCGGCACGGACAGCGGCACGCCGTAGTGCAGACGCAGCCGCAGCAGGTTCGCATCCGCGAGCGTCTGCCCCGAGGCCGCGCCGATCGGCTCGCCGTGCCGGTCCCCGGTCACCGCGCCGCCCGCCGGCGGGCGCCGGGTGCGATGCACGAGGTCGTCGTTGGGGATCTCGCGCACGCCGGGCAGCGCCAGGCCCGCCGCGTCGCGGGCGGGCTCGGCCCAGTCCGCGAACGAGGCGTCGGTGGGGGAGAGCTGCTCAAGCCGCAGCAGCCCGAGCGCCTCGTCCTGAGCGAGCTGCGCGGCGGCCCGCACCCGGTTGGTCGCGTACTCGCCGAGATCGCCCGCCCCGTAGAGCCAGGGCGTCAGACCCGCTGCGAGCCCCTCGCGGATGGCAGCCGGATCAGCATTCGCGACGCTGCCCGCACGGGCCGCCTCGATGAGCGCATGGTTGAGCGCGTGCCGGGCGTGATGCACGAGTCCGAACTGGAGCACACCGCCCCCGACCAGCAGCAGGATCGGCATCGCGAGCAGGGTCTCGATCCCGGCGACCCCGCCCAGGCGGCGACGCGGCCTCATGGGCGCCGTCCAGCCGCACCGCCCCGGAAGGTCTCGACGACCGGGGGCGCCGGCAACGGGGATTCGGTGACCGGCTCGCTCAGCGCGGCTCGACCGGTCGGCCGGACCCCGACGAGGCGACGCGCCCTGGCGACCCACCGGTCGACGGTGTACGGCTCGAAGGGCTCGACCGCCGGCGCGGCGCGAGCGGCCGGGGGCGGCGCGGCTGCAGCGGTGGCCGCGGGCGGTGCGGGGAGCGCCGCGGGCGGTGGCAAGAGCGCGGCAGGGGGCGCCACCGACCGGGCCGAGGACGTGCCTTCGGCCGCAACCCAGCGCGTCGCCATCCGGTTCGCGCGCCGACGCTGCGCGCCTGCCTGCTCGAACACCGCGTCACGGGTGTCGTCGAGCGCGGCGAGGTCCATCGCATCGAGCTCGTCGATGGCCCGGATCGCGTCGGCGACGCCGAGGAGCGCGATGTTGAGCAGCGACTTGCCGCGTGCCTCGGCTTCGGCAGGCGTCGCGCTCCGGGCACGAACCGCCCGCCGGTACGCATCGAGTGCCTCGTCCTCGCGCCCCGCCTGCTGATGCAGGTTCCCGAGGCGCAGCCAGGCCTGCGGATTCGCGGCATCGATCTCCACCAGCGTCGCATAGGCGTGGAGTGCCTGCGACGACTGGCCCGACCGGTAGAGCGCGTCGGCCTCGCCGAGGGCCCGCTCGATCGTCTCGGACGCCACGGGGCGCAGCAGCGCGAGCGGCGCATGCCCGGTCACGGCCCGGACGGATGCCGCCGCCGCGGGCAAGGCGGGCCAGGGCGACGCGCCCTCGGCGCGCGCACGCTGCACGGAGAACGCGGCCAGGCAGAGCAGCGCGCCTGCCATCCACCAGCGATGCCTGAGGTTCATCGCGGGCGCTCCGCATCGACGAACCGGATCCGGCAACCCGGCCACAGCCCGAGTCGCCAGGCGTCTCCGGCGCCGAGTTCGAGCACCGACCAGGCCCTGGCGCAGACCGCGAAGCGACCCGCACCGAGACCGCGTCGCAGCTCGATCACGGCGCCGTCGGCGGCCACGAACACCACGTCGATCGCGCGCCGCATGCCGACCGTGTGAACGGCTCTGCAGCGCTCGAGCAGCAGGCCCTCGCCGGGCGCGAGCGGCGCCGCACCGAGCAAGCCCCTCAGACGCGCCCACGGCGTGCGGGCACGCCTGACGCACACCACCACCGAGTTCATTTCAGCACCCCCTCCTCCAGCAGCCGGACCACGACCGGAAAGAACAGCAGCACGAACGTGCAGGGAAAGATGAAGACCAGCAGCGGGAAGAGCATCTTCACCGGCGCCTTCATCGCGAGCTTCTCGGCATGCTGGAAGCGCTCCTGTCGACGCTGCTCGGCCTGCGCCCTGAGGATCGGCCCGAGCCCGCTGCCGTGGCGCTCGGCCGCGACGAGTGCCGCGACCCAGCTCGAGACCGACGGCAGATCGAGACGCTCGGCGAACGCGCGCAGCGCATCGGCGCGGGTGCGACCGGCGCGGACGTCGCGCAGCACCCGCTCCAGCTCCACCTGCAGCGGGCCGCCCGGACCCTTCGCCACCGCGTGCTGCAGTGCGCCGGTCAGGTTCGCCCCCGACTCGACCGACAAGGTCACCACGTCGAGGTAGAACGGCAGCGCGCGGCCGATCGCGCGCAGTCGCGACGCCCGCCGTTCGCGCAGCCAGGAGATCGGCCACCATGCGCCGAGCGCCAGCGCGCAGGCCGTGGCGATCGGGGTCCAGCGCCCTCGTGCACCCGGCATCGCCACGCTGCTCGCCCACTCGCAGAGCAGTCCGGCCGCCGTGCCCAGCACGACCGCGCCGACCACGGCACCGGCTGCGACCTGCGCCGCATCGAGCGCGAGATCCAGACCCGACTGGCGCAGCGCCCGCCCGCACGCGCTGCGCCATCGCGGCGGCAGCGCCGGCTCGAGCATCGCCGCGACCAGCCGCACCAGCGGCCATGCCAGCCGCCAGGCCAGCGGCGGACGGTCGCGCCAGCGCCGGTCGTCCTCGGGGACCGAGGCGATCGCGGCCCGCAGGGCCAGCGCCGCCAGCACCGCGGACAGCCCCGCGGCGAGCAGCACGGGGAGCAGCTCGAGGTCAGACATCGATGTCGACGATCCGCCGGATGACATGCAGGCCCAGGCCGAGCAGCACGACGATGAGGGCGCACACCGCCCAGCCCTGCCAGGTGAGCCACAGCGGACGCATCGCCTGCGGCTCGATCACGATCAGCGCCGCGCCGACCACCACCGGCAGCGCGGCCATCACCCACCCCTGCAGGCGGCCCTGCGCGGTGAGCGCGTCGATCTTCCCCTCGACCGCAGCCTTTCGGCGCAGCGTCTCGGCCAGCCGCTCGAGCGTCTCGGCAAGGTTTCCGCCGCTCTCCTGCGCGATGCGGACCGCGGCAGCGAACAGCGTGACCTCCTCGAGCGGTGCCCGGCGCTCCAGGCCGGACATCGACGCGTCGAGCCCGACGCCGAGGCGCTGCTCGCGGACGACCAGGTCGAACTCGCGGCCCGCCGGCGACGGCAGCTCGCGAGCGGCCTGTGCGATCGACTGCGGCAGGCTCGAGCCCGCCCGAAGCGCACCTGCGACCAGCATCACCGCATCGGGCAGCTGCGCACGCAGCCGTGCGATGCGACGAGCGCGCATCCAGGCCAGAGCCGCGCCGGGCACGGCACCGGCGAGGCCGGCCCCCACCAGGATCGACAGCGGCTCGTCGGTGACCCAGAACGCGAACAGCCCGAGACCGCACACGGCCGCGACGTTCAGCCGGAACAGCCGACCCACGTCCAGGTAGACGAAGGACTGCCGCAGACCGATCCCGAGCTCGGTCCGGAAGCGCTCGTGCCAGAGCGCCCCGCCCCGACGCAACAGGCTGACGAGCGCGATGCAGGCCAGGCCGACGCAGGCGCCGACTGCGGCGAGGACCATCACGAGCTCAGCGGTCATCGTGGCGCCTCGCGAAGGGGGCGAGGTCGAGCGCCATGCCCGAGGCCCGCAGCGACTCGTAGAACGAGGGGATCACGTCGCAGCCGGTGAACACCCCGTCGACCCGCGTGTCGTGCCGCCCCAGCCGCGCCCGGAACTCGAAGAGGGTCTGCATCTGCACCCGCCCCGCCTCGATGCCGGTGACCTCCATGATCGAGACGATCCGACGGGTGCCGTCGGCGAACCGCGACTGGTGCACCACCACGTCGACGGCGGCGGCGATCTGTTCGCGAATCGCCTGGACCGGCAGGTCCATGCCGGCCATCAGCGTCATCACCTCGAGCCGCGAGATCACGTCGCGCGGGCTGTTCGCATGGACCGTCGTCAGCGACCCGTCATGCCCGGTGTTCATCGCCTGCAGCATGTCGAGTGCCTCGCCGCCGCGGCACTCGCCGACCACGATCCGGTCAGGGCGCATCCGCAGGGCATTGCGCACGAGGTCCCGGATCGTCACCTCGCCGCGCTGCTCGAGGTTCGGCGGCCGCCCTTCGAGCTGCACCAGATGCTCGTGGCGCAGCGTCAGCTCGGCTGCATCCTCGATGGTCACGATCCGCTCGCCCTCGGGGATCAGGTTCGACAGCACGTTGAGCAAGGTCGTCTTGCCCGAACTCGTGCCGCCCGAGATCACCACGTTGCGGCGCCGCTCCACGCAGACCCTCAGGAACGCGAGCATCCCCGGCGACGCCGCCCCCGCCTCGAGCAGGTCTTCGGGACGCAGCAGGCTGCGGTTGAAGCGGCGGATGGTGAGCGCGGGCCCGCGGATCGCGAGCGGCGGGATGATGGCGTTGACCCGGGACCCATCCGGCAACCGGGCATCCACCATCGGCGAGGACTCGTCGATCCGCCGCCCGAGGGGCGCGACGATGCGGTCGATGATGCTGCGCACGGCGTCGTCGTCCGAGAATGCGCCCGGATGGCGCTGCAGACGCCCGCCGCGCTCGACCCAGATCTCGTCGGCCGCGTTGACCATGATCTCGCTGATGGAGGCGTCCTCCAGCAGCCGCTCGAGCGGACCCAGGCCGATCGCCTCGTCGAGCACGTCCACGATCAGGCGATCGCGGTCGACGTCATCGGGCAGCGCGATCGTCTCGTCGAGCAGCTGCTCGACGAGCGCACGGATCTCGCCGCGCAGCGCATCGGGATCGGCGAGGCGCAGGTCCCGTCGGCGCAGGTCGATGGTCTGCAGCAGCTGCCGGTGCAC
>CAIUGQ010000131.1 GCA_903898725.1 uncultured Burkholderiales bacterium
CGTCCCGCGCCGCCCCGCTGCGGCCCCGTCAGCCGGTGATCGTCGCGCCGCCGTCGGCGACGATCGACTGCCCGGTGATGAACGCGCCCGCGCGTCCGGCCAGCATCACCGCGATGCCGCCGATGTCGTCCGGCTCGCCGAGTCGGCGCAGCGGGAAGCGGGCCTCGGCCGCGGCCTTGCGCGCCGGATCCTCGTAGAGCGCGCGTGCGAAGTCGGTCTTGATCAGGCCGGGGGCGATGCAGTTCACGCGGATGTTCAGCGGCCCCCATTCGCAGGCCAGGTTTCGCGCGAGCTGCATGTCGGCGGCCTTGGAGATGCAGTAGGCGCCGATCTCGGTCGAGCCCTTCAGGCCACCGATCGAGGACACGATGATGATCGCGCCGTCCCGCTTCGCGGCCATGTCGGGCTGCACCATCTGGCACAGCCAGTGGTTCGACAGCACGTTGTTGCGCATGATCTTCTCGAACACCTCGTCGCCCATGCCGCTGCTCGGGCCGAAGTACGGGTTCGACGCCGCGTTGCAGACGAGCACGTCGATCGGTCCGAAGGCCTTGCGCGACTCGTCGACCAGGCGCTGCAGGCCGGCCTTGTCGGAGATGTTCGCGGGAATCGCGATCGCGGTGCCACCCGCCTTCGTGATCGCGTCGACGACCACCTGGCAGGCCTCGATCTTGCGGCTCGAGACCACGACCTTCGCGCCGTGGGCGGCCATGTTCTCGGCGATCGAGCGGCCGATGCCTCGGCTCGATCCGGTGACGATGCAGACCTTTCCGGTCAGGTCGAACAGGCTCATGGGGGTGTCTCCTCTCGTGTGTGTGGGGAAGGGTCAGTCCTTGCGGCCGAACAGCGCGTCGAGCTTCGCCCGCGCCTCGGCATCGGGCCCGCCCGCAGCGCGTTCGGCCGGGTACTCCTCGGCGATCCGGTCCTCCCAGAACGCCGACGGGTTCGGCGCCGAGAAGAAGCGTCGGGAGACCTCGTCGGGCACGCCCTTGTAGGCGCGCACCTCGCCCGAGGTGAACTCGATCTCGAGGCGCTGCGTCCGCGGATCATAGCCGGCGGACTTCAGGCGGTCGGTGTGCAGCGGCTTGCGTTGCATGTGAGGTCTCCGGTGCGAGTCTCGATGCGGTTGCGGGCGCAGCAGGGGGCTTCGCCCGCCCTCAGCGGCCGAGCACCAGGCCCTCGCGGCGCGGGTCGGCGCCGCCGACGAGCGTGCAGCGGCCGCCCGGCGCACAGCGCCGGACGATGCCCTGCAGGCCGCTGGTCATCGGGATCTCGCGAACCTCGTGACCGCGCGCGCGCAGCGCGTCGGCGAGGCCCGCGGGCGCGCGACCGGCCTCGAGCTCGAGCGGGCCGTTGCGGCTGCCGAGGTTGGGCATCGAGATGGCGGACTGCACGTCGTGACCGTCGCGCAGCGTCAGCAGCAGCGTGCGCGCCACGTAGCCGATGATCTGCGAGCCGCCCGGCGAGCCGACCGCCATCACCAGCGGCCCGCGCCCCGGAGCGGTCTCGGAACCGCCGGCCCGCTCGAACACCAGGGTCGGCGCCATCGAGCTGCGGGGCCGCTTGCCGGCCTCCACGCGGTTGGCCACCGGCGCGCCGTTCTCGGTCGCGGCGAACGAGAAGTCGGTCAGCTGGTTGTTGAGCAGGAAGCCCCGCACCATCGTGCGCGACCCGAACTGGTCCTCGATGGTCGTGGTCATCGACACCGCGTTGCCGGCGGCGTCGACGATCGACAGGTGCGAGGTCGCGGGCTGCTCGAGTGTCGCCTCCTCGACGGCCGCACGCGGCTGGCCGTCGGGCGTGCCGGGGGCGGCACGGCCCATCGCGCGCTCGCCGATGAGCGCGGCGCGTCGGGCGAGGTAGCGCGCATCGAGCAGGCCTGCAGGGGGCGCGACGAAGGCCGGGTCGGCGACGTAGCGGTTGCGGTCGGCGAAGGCAAGCGATGCGGCCTCGGCGAACACATGGACGCCGTCGGCCCGCGGCATGCCGTCGGGTCCGGCGAGCGCCGGTGCGCGGGCGGCCTCGACGATGCCGAGGATCTGCGCGACGGCGATGCCGCCGGAGGACGGTGGCGGCATCCCGCAGACGACCCAGCGTCGGTACGGGGTGCACAGCGCCTCGCGCGCGATCGGTGCGTAGAAGGCGAGATCGCGTTCGCCGAGCCGGCCCGGGTTGGTCGGATGGCGCTGGACCGCGTCGACGATGTCGCGTGCGATCGGGCCGGCGTGCAGCGCGAGGCTGCCGCGCGCGGCGATCTGCGCGAGCGTGTCGGCGAGTTCGGGGTTGCGCAGCCGGTGGCCGACCGGCCAGGGCGTGCCGTCCGGGGCGTAGAAGTAGCGCGCGGCGGTCGGATCGCGCTTGAGGTGGCGCTCCGAGCCCAGCAGGGTGTTGAGCCGCGGGCTCACGTCGAAGCCGTCGGTGGCGAGGCGGATCGCCGGCTCGAACAGCGTCGCCCAGGGCAGTCGCCCGTGGCGCGCGTGCGCGGCTTCCAGCATCCGCAGCGCCCCCGGCGTGCCGACGGAGCGGCCGCCGACGACCGCATCGAAGAACTGCACCGGCTTGCCGTCGGTCCCGAGGAACAGGCGCTCGTCGGCCGCGGCCGGCGCCGTCTCCCGGCCGTCCCAGGCGACGATCGCGTTGCTGCGGCCGTCGCGGTGCAGCAGGAACGCACCGCCGCCGATGCCGGAGGACTGCGGCTCGACCAGCGTCAGGACCATCTGCGCGGCCACCGCGGCGTCGAGCGCATTGCCGCCTTGCGCCAGCATCGCGAGACCGGCGCGGGTGGCGTGCGGATTGGCCGTCGCCACCATCTCGCGGGTCGCGCTCGCCGCCGCACGCGCGGTGTAGCCGCTGGCCGCTTCGGGCTGCCCGGGTGCCTGGGCGCGGGCCATGTCGGGGGCGGCGAACGATGCGGCTGCGGCGCACAGCACCGGAGCACTCGCGCGTGCCGCGCGTGCCAGGGCAACGCTCGCGCGTGCCGCGCGTGCGATCGAGCGGAACGGTGTCGGAATCATCGTCGGCGCGGCAGGGTCGGGGCAGCCGCTACTATACGCAGATGCCCTCCACCGACCGTTCCGCACGCGCGGACGCCGACATGACCGAACCCTCCCACGCTTCCTCCCGCCCCGGCATCCGCGAGACGGTGGCCGCGATCGCCGCGGGCACGACCAC
>CAIUGQ010000132.1 GCA_903898725.1 uncultured Burkholderiales bacterium
CAGCCACCCTGCTCTCGGGGGGCGCCGCCCTCCCCGCGCAGGTCGGCGGGCGCCTCGGCTGGGAGCTGCGCGCGATCGTCGCGGGCGGCGCCCGAATCCTCGCGAAGCTCGCGGCGGGCGGGCATGATCCGTTCGCCGCCCGCCCCGCCCTGACCGGCCGCGACGCGCTGCCGCTGGTCGGTGCCGCCCTGCGCATGGCGCTCGCGCCCCCTGCACCCGCCACGGCCTCGCGGCCGGAGCCCCGATGACGCCCGACGAGTATTGCCAGGACAAGGCCGCCCGCAGCGGCTCGAGCTTCTACTACAGCTTCCTGTTCCTGCCGCCCGAGCGGCGCCGCGCGATCACCGCGCTCTATGCGTTCTGCCGCGAGGTCGACGACGTCGTCGACGAGATGCGCGACGCTGGCGTCGCCCGCACCAAGCTCGACTGGTGGCGGGCCGAGGTGGACCGGATGTTCTCGGGCGCGCCGACCCACCCGGTCACCCGCGCCCTCCAGCCCCATGCCGACCGGTACGACATCTCGCGGGGCCGCCTGATCGAGGTGATCGACGGCATGCAGATGGACCTCGAGCAGAACCGCTATCTCGACTACACCGGGCTGGCGCTCTACTGCCGCCGGGCCGCCGGCGTGGTCGGCGAGATGGCCAGCGGCATCTTCGGGCGCACCGAGCCGGCGACGCTGCGCTATGCGGACACGCTCGGCCTGGCGTTCCAGCTGACCAACATCATCCGCGACGTCGGAGAGGATGCCCGCAAGGGGCGCGTGTACCTGCCGATCGAGGACCTGCAGCGCTTCGGGGTCACCGTCGGGGAGATCCTCGGCTGCCGGCACAGCGATCGCTTCGTCGCGCTGATGCGGTTCCAGACCGAACGGGCGCGCGAACGCTACCGCGAGGCGTACGCCCTGCTGCCCGAGATCGATCGGCGCGCGCAGCGGCCCGGGCTGATCATGTCGGCGATCTACTCGACGCTGCTCGAGGAGATTGCGCGCGACGACTTCCTCGTGCTCGACCGGCGGACCTCGCTGACCCCGATCCGCAAGCTGTGGCTGGCCTGGCGCACCTGGGTCAGCGGCCGGCCGCCCGGCTTCGACGCGGCACGCCGACTGCCGGGCGGCGGGTGAGCGAGACGCTGGTCGTCGGTGCCGGCTGGGCCGGACTCGCGGCCGCCGTCGGACTGGTGGAACGCGGGCACCGGGTCACGCTGCTGGAGGCCGCGGCGGGTCCGGGCGGCCGCGCCCGCAGCCTGGCGCTGCGGCTCGACGAGACCACGTCGATCGACGTGGACAATGGCCAGCACCTGCTGATCGGCGCCTACCGCTCGACGCTCGCGCTGATCGGGCGGGTCGGTGTGGACCCGGCATCGGTGCTGACGCGCTCGCGCCTTCGGCTGTCGGGGCCTGGCGGCTTCGAGCTGCGCGCGGCACCGCTGCCGGCGCCGCTGAACCTCGGCATCGGCCTGCTGAGGGCACGCGGCATGCCCTGGGGCGAGCGCATCGCGATGGTCCGGGCGATGGCCGGTCTGGCGCTTCGGGGGCCCGCCGCGGTCCCCGAGGGCATGACGGTCGCGCAGTGGCTGCAGGCGAGTCGTCAGCCCGCCTCGCTCGCCGCGCGCATCTGGGTGCCGCTGTGCATCGGTGCCCTCAACACGCCACCGGAGCGCGCCTGCGCACGCGCCTTCGCCCAGGTGCTGTGCGACGCCCTGCTGTCGTCCGCCGACGCCGCCGACTTCCTGCTCCCGCGCACGACGCTCGGCGACGTGCTGCCGCAGCCGGCGGCGCGCTGGCTGGCCGAGCGCGGCGCGACCCTGCACTGGCGGTGCGCCTGCCGCGCGCTCGAGCGCGGGAGCGATGGCCGCTGGCAGGCCTCGACCGATGCGGGGCCCGTGGCGGCCGACCGGGTGGTGCTCGCGGTGCCGCCCCCCCAGGTGCGGCGACTGCTGGCGGGGGCGGTTCCCGAGTCGAGGCTGGCGGCCTTCGACGCGTTCGAGCACGAGCCGATCGCGACCGTGTGGCTGGCCTGGCGGGAGCGCCTCGCGCTGCCCGAGGTGGTGATGCTCGGCGAGCGTCCTGCAGAGCACGGCTACGGACAGTGGCTGTTCGGGCGCACGCCCCCGCCGCACGGGCCCGTCGGTTCGGTCGCCGGCGTCGTGGTCAGCGCGGCGGGCCGGGCCGCGGACGCGTCCGGTGCGCTCGCGCAGGGCGTGGCCCGGCAGGTGGCCGAGCAGCTCGCGCTGCCGCCGCCCTCGCACGCCCGGGCGATCGTCGAGAAGCGCGCGACGATCCGCTGCAGCCCGGAGCGTCCGCGACTCGATACCGACGCGCTCGCCGACGTCGCGCCCGGGATCGCGCTCGCGGGCGACTGGAGCTGGCACCGGTATCCGGCGACGATCGAGTCGGCGGTGCGAAGCGGCGATGCCGCGGCCCGGTTCGCCGCCACCGGCATCGTCGACCGGGCCTGAGCGCCGGCGGGCGGTCTACCCCCAGGCCGCCGACAGCGCCGCGTCGATCCGCTCGACCGCGATGACCTCCAGACCCTCGATCGGCTTCTTCGGCACGTTCGCCTTCGGCGCGATCACCCGCGAGAACCCGAGCTTCGCGGCCTCGCGCAGCCGATCCTGACCGCGCGGCGACGGGCGGATCTCGCCGGCCAGCCCCACCTCGCCGAACACCGCGAGTCCGCGTGGCAGCGGCCGGTCCTTGAGCGACGACACGATCGACAGCATCACCGCCAGGTCTGCGGCGGGTTCGCCGATCTTCACGCCGCCCACCGCGTTGATGAACACGTCCTGGTCGAAGCAGGCGATCCCCGCGTGCCGGTGCAGCACGGCCAGCAGCATCGCCAGTCGGGCCGGCTCGAGGCCCACCGACAGCCGTCTCGGGTTGGGCACGTGGGCCGTGTCGACGAGCGCCTGCACCTCGACCAGCAGCGGCCTGGACCCCTCCTGCGTGACCAGCACGCAGGACCCGGAGACCTGCTTGTCGTGCTGCGAGAGGAACAGCGCCGACGGGTTCGAGACCCCGCGCAGCCCGCGGTCGGTCATCGCGAAGACGCCGAGCTCGTTGACCGCGCCGAAGCGGTTCTTGAAGGCCCGCACGAGCCGGTACGAGGAATGCGTGTCGCCCTCGAAATAGAGCACGGTGTCGACCATGTGCTCGAGCACGCGCGGACCGGCGAGCGTGCCTTCCTTGGTCACGTGGCCGATCATCACGACCGAGACGCCGCTCTGCTTGGCGAGCCGCGTGAGCTGCGCGGCGCAGTCGCGGACCTGCGCGACCGAGCCCGGCGCCGAGGTGAGCTGCTCGGTGTAGAGCGTCTGGATCGAGTCGACCACGACCACCGCGGGCTTGTGCGCCTCGATGCCGGCAACGATCCGCTCGAGCCCGATCTCGGGCAGCATCGGCACCCTGCTGCCGTCGACCCCCAGCCTGCGCGCGCGCAGCGCCACCTGCGAGGGAGACTCCTCGCCGCTCACATAGAGCACGGGCAGCGTCTGCGCCAGGTGCGCGAGCGCCTGCAGCAGCAGCGTGGACTTGCCGATCCCGGGGTCACCGCCGATCAGGACCACCGAGCCCGGCACCATGCCGCCGCCGAGGACCCGGTCGAACTCCTCCTGGCCGGTGGAGAACCGGGGCACCTCGGCCGCGACGACCTCGTCGAGCATCTGCACCCCGCCGCTGGCCGCCAGCGGCGCGAACCGGTTCGCGACCGCCGGGCGAGCGGCCTCGACGACCGCCTCCTGCAGCGTGTTCCAGGCGCTGCACGCCGGGCAGCGTCCCGCCCACTTCGGCGTCGACCCGCCGCATTCGCTGCAGACGTATTGCGTGCGGACCTTCGCCACGGGTCAGTCGACCACGTGCATCGGCACCCGCGGCGCGACCGCACACAGCAGCTCGTAGCCCAGGGTTCCGGCGCTGGCCGCGACCTCGTCGACCGGCACGTGCTCGCCCCAGAGCTCGACCGCCGAGCCGACGCCGGCATCGGGCGCCGGCTCCAGATCGATCGCCAGCATGTCCATCGACACCCGGCCCAGGGTGCGGGTGCGCACACCCGCGACGTCGACCGGCGTGCCGGTCGGCGCATGCCTCGGATAGCCGTCCGCATAGCCGCAGGCCACGATGCCGATGCGCATCGGGCCGGGCGCGGTGAAGGTCGATCCGTAGCCGACGGTGTCGCCCTCCTTGAGCGTCTGCGTGCCGATCAGCTCGGAGCGCAGCGTCATGGCCGCGCGCAGACCCAGCGAGGCGGCGCTGCGGTCGGCGAACGGACTCGAGCCGTAGAGCATGATGCCCGGGCGCGCCCAGTGCCGATGCGCCTGCGGCAGGTCGATCAGCGCGGCCGAGTTGGCGACCGAGCGCGATCCGGGCAGGTCGAGGGTCGCACGGTCGAAGCGCTCGAGCTGTGCGGCCGCGCCGCCCGGCCGGTCGGCATCGGCGAGATGGGTCATCAGCGAGACCGTGCCAACCGCCGGCAGCAGCGCCAGCTCGCGCTGCGTGGCGGCCGTGATCTCGGGATCGATCCCGAGACGGTTCATGCCCGTGTTCAGCTTGAGCCAGATGTCGATCGCCTTGCCCTCGTGCCCGCGCAGCCATTCGATCTGCGTGGTGTCGTGGATCACGAGGGACAGGCCGATCTCTCCAGCCATCGCGACGTCATCGGGGCCGAACGGCCCCTCGAGCATCAGGATGGGCCCGCGCCAGCCGAGCGCTCGCAGGCGGCGGGCGTTGTCGAACTCCAGCAGTGCGAGACCGTCGGCACCGGTGAAGCCGCGGATCGCGGCGGGCAGGCCGTGCCCGTAGGCATGGGCCTTGACGACCGCCCAGATCCGGGTGCCGGGGGCACGTCGGCGAGCCTCCGCGAGGTTGTGTGCAAGGGCAGTGAGGGAGACTGAAGCGGAGACAGGACGAGGCATCGGTCAACTCGAGGGCGACATCGGCATGGTATAACGCGGCGC
>CAIUGQ010000133.1 GCA_903898725.1 uncultured Burkholderiales bacterium
CCGGCCGATGTGCGCAAGTCGAGTTCTACCCGTTGCGGCGCTGGTCGCGGCGGTTCCGGTGGTGGCTGTAGCTCAGTTGGTAGAGTCCTGGATTGTGATTCCAGTTGTCGTGGGTTCGAGTCCCATCAGCCACCCCAACCCCTCCTCCCTCTCTCCCCCGGCCTGAGGCATCCTGAAGCGGCCCCTTCGCCGCGTCGGGTCTCGCTTGCCACCGCTTCGCGCCCGACGTATCAAGTCGGAGTCGACCCGATCCGCCGCCCGGGCCGCACCGCCGGTGCGGCGACGCGGACCAGCCAGGTGTCGACGGAGGCGAAGGACATGAACCAGACTGCCACGAGCCGGGTCGAGATCTATGCGCGCACGGCGCGCGTGCTGCACTGGCTGACCGTGCTGCTGGTGGCCGTGCAGCTGCCGATCGGCTTCTACATGGCCTATCGGGGCGGCACCCTCAACGTCTGGGACGGTCTCACCAACGCGCTCTACAGCGGGCACAAGGTCGGCGGCGTGGTGATCCTGCTGCTGGTGCTCTGGCGCCTGGCCTACCGGATGAGCCGCGGCGCGCCCGCCGACGAACCGACGCTCGCGCCGATGCAGCGCCTCGTCAGCCACCTGAACCACTGGGGGCTGTACCTGCTGCTGGTCGCCGTGCCGGTCGCGGGCTACATCGGCATCTCGCTGTTCCCGGCGCTCGACATCTACGGCTTCAAGCTCCCGGGCGTCGTCGCGCCCGACCAGGCCGCGGCCAAGTCGGTGTTCGAGATCCATCGGCTGCTGGCGCTGGCGCTGGTGGCGCTGATCGCGATGCACGTGGCGGCGGCGCTCTTCCACCACCTGGTGCGCAAGGACAACGTGCTCGCCCGGATGCTGCCGTCGTTGCTGCGACGCTGAACGGCGCTGGGCGATCGCTGGCACACTCCGGGTCCCGAATCCGATCCCGATCCCGATCCCGAGGAGTGACCGTGTCGAACGCCCCGATCCGAGCCCTGTCCCTAGCCACGACCTCCTTGGCCACGGCGGCCTTCGCCTTGACCTTCGTCATGGCGGTCGCCATACCGGCCGCGCACGCGAGCACGCCGAAGAAGGAGACCCTCCCGTCGGGCGTCGTCGTCGAGCATCTGAAGGACGGCAGCGGGGCCGCGCCGAAGGCGACCGACACGATCTCGGTGCACTACAAGGGCACGCTGGACGGCGGGTCCGAGTTCGACAGCTCGTACAAGCGCGGCCAGCCGGCGAGCTTCCCGCTCAACCGCGTGATCCCGTGCTGGACCGAGGGCATGCAGAAGGTCAAGGTCGGCGGCAAGGCCCGGCTGACCTGCCCGGGTGCGACCGCCTATGGCGCCCGCGGCGTGCCGGGCGTCATTCCGCCGAACGCGACGCTGACCTTCGAGGTCGAGGTGCTGTCGATCCAGTAGGGCGCACCGGGCACCCGGGTCGTGGCGCGCCGCTCAGGCGGCGACCCTGACCCAGACGCCCTTGCCGGCCAGCGGGCGTGCCGTCAGCCACTGCACCCGGATGCGCCACTGCGCCTGGCTGCGGTGGCAGGCGACCACCCGGCCGACCGCATCGATCGAACCGGTCACGACCCGAACGGCCATGCCCGGCGAGACCGAGGCGGCCGCGAACAGGCCGGCTCCGCCGAGAGACAGGTCGATCAGGCGGGCATCGATGGGCACGCCGCGGCAGTCCGAGATCAGTGCTGCGGTGTCGTTGCGGGCCCGGCGTGCGGCGGCCCGTCGTCCGACCAGCTCGCGCTCGCCGGACGGTGCTTCGGGTGCCGGCGTGAGCGGCGCGTCGCAGCAGGTGCAGCGCGCGTCGGTGCGCATCACTGCGGGCAGGGCGGTGCGGCACATCGGGCAGCAGCGGTCGGTGCGCCAGCGTGCCGGATCGACGCGCGGGGCGGGCACGGCCGGGACATCGGCGGCGACGCGACCGCGCAGGCGACCGAGGTCGAGCTGGCGGTCGTAGTCGCGCCGGCGGTCCGGGTCGCCGAGCACCGCATAGGCCTCGTTGAGGAGCGTGGCGGCGGCCGGATCGCCGCCGAGGTCGGGATGGCCTCGCCCGGCGTGCATCAGCGCGCGCCAGCTCGCCTTGATCACCTCGGGCGGCGCCTCGGGCTGGACCTGCAGGATCCGGTAGTAGTTGCGTCGGTTCGGCGTCATGGGTCCGCCATCTTCGGCGGCGCCGCGCCGCGGCAGGGAGGGCGCCTGCCGTCCGGGCTATGATCGCCGACGGCCGGCCGCGGCCCCCTCAGGAGACTCCGTCGATGATCGTCGTCCACCACCTGAACGACTCGCGCTCGCAGCGCGTGCTCTGGCTGCTCGAGGAGCTCGGGCTGCCGTACGAGCTGCGCACCTACCAGCGCGATGCGCAGACGCGGCTCGCGCCGCCCGAACTGGCGGCGGTGCATCCGCTCGGCAAGTCGCCGGTGATCTCCGACGGCGCGGACACGGTCATCGAGTCGGGCGCGATCGTCGACTACCTGGTGCGGCGGCACGGCGGCGGACGGCTGCAGCCGGATCCGGCCTCGGCCGACTACGACCGCTACCAGCAGTGGCTGCACTACGCCGAGGGGTCGGCGATGCTGCCGCTGATGCTGAACCTGTACGTGTCGCGGCTCGGGGAGGCCGGTGCGCCGCTGCATCCCCGGATCCAGGGCGAGATCGCCAACCACCTCGGCTACGTCGACCGCTCGCTCGCCGGTCGCGAGTTCATGGTCGGCGAGGCGTTCTCGGGGGCCGACGTGCAGATGAGCTTCGTGGGCGAGGTCGCGGGGGCCTACGGCCTGCGCGGCGCCTACCCCGACCTGGACCGCTGGATCCGCGCGATGCAGGCGCGGCCCGCCTACCGTCGTGCGCTCGAGCGCGGCGGCCCCTACCGTTTTGCCTGACGCCGCGAGGACCGCCATGAGCGCACTCGGACTGTTCCACGTCGCGATCCGCACCGCCGACCTCGACGCCACCCGCGCCTTCTACACGCAGGTGCTCGACATGGTCGAGGACCCGGGCCGGCCGCAGATGGCGTTCCCCGGCGTCTGGCTGCGGGCCCCGGTGGCCGGCTCGCCGGCGATCATCCACGTCTATGCGGGCCAGGCGGCCGCCGGCAGCGAAGGGGCCGTGCCCTCGGGCGGCGCCGCGGTCGATCACGTGTCGATCACGGTGAGCGGGTTCGCGGCGCTGCGCGAGCGCGTGCGCGCGCTCGGCCTCGACTGGCGCGAGCAGTGCCGCCCCGGCCGGCCGTATCAGCTGTTCGTGTTCGACCCCTCGGGCGTGCTGCTCGAGCTCACCGCGGACGATCGGGGCGAGCCCGAGCCGCAGCCCACGCCGGGCAAGCAGTACCTCGCCGGCTGGCGCGACTGGTTCGATCCGGCGGCCTACCGTCAGTTCTCGGCGGGCTGAGCCGCGCCGGCCGGCGCCCGGCGCTGCGGCCGGGCGTCAGCGGGTCGGGGCCGGCACCCAGCCGCGCATCTCGCGCTTGAGCAGCTTGCCGTTCGCGTTGCGCGGCAGCGGTGTCTCGCGCAGGCCGACCGTCTCCGGCACCTTGTAGTCGGCCAGCCGCTCGGCGCAGAAGCGGCGCATCGCCTCGGCGAGCGCGGCCTCGTCGCCGGCGGTCGCGCGGGCGGCGGCGTCCATGTGCACGAAGGCGTGGACGCGCTCGCCGAGCACGGGGCAGGGCACGCCGACCGCCGCGGCCTCGATCACGCCGGGGAACGCCACCAGCGTGTTCTCGACCTCGATCGACCAGATCTTGTAGCCGCCGCGGTTGATCATGTCCTTTTTGCGGTCGAAGACCCGCACGTAGCCCTCGGCGTCGATGCTGCCGAGATCGCCCGAGCGCCAGTACCCCGCCACGAAGCCGGACGCGGTCGCCTCCGGGTTGTCCCAGTAGCCGCGCACCACCATCGGTCCGCCGATCAGCAGCTCGCCGGTCTCGCCGGGGGCCACCTCGCGGCCGTCGTCGTCGACCACCACGATGTGCGCGCAGGCCACCGGCCGTCCGACGCTGTCGAGGTGGGCGGCCTGCTCGCCGATCGGCATCAGGGTCGCCGGCGAGGAGGTCTCGGTCGAGCCGTAGGCGTTCATCGGCGTCATCCGCGGCAGCCGCGCGGCCAGCGCCTCGATCATCGTGCGCGGCATCGCCGCGCCGCCGTAGGAGCCGACCCGCCAGGCCGACAGGTCGTGCGTCTCGAGCTCGGGCTGCATCAGGCACAGCGCGTACATCGCCGGCACCAGGATCGTGTGGGTGATCCGTTCGCGTGCGGCGAGCGCGAGGAACTCGGGCGCCTTGAACTGCGGGATGACCACCAGCGTGCCGCCGGTTCGCCACATCGTCGTGATCATCGCGACCAGCCCGGTGACGTGGCTGGCGGGCACCGCGAGCGCCGAGCGCTCGTCGGGGCCGAGGCGCATGTGGTGCTGGTAGTGCAGCGAGGAGTGCACGATGCCGAGGTGCGAGAGCATCGCGCCCTTGGGGCGGCCGGTGGTGCCCGAGGTGTACAGGATCACGGCGGTGTCCTCCTCGGCGACCGGCGCGGCCTCGCGGCGCGGCTCGATGTCGGCCC
>CAIUGQ010000134.1 GCA_903898725.1 uncultured Burkholderiales bacterium
CAGCTTCTCCGGCAGCACGGCCAACACGTTCTCGGCCACGAGCCTGGAATGCGAGGACCTGTTCGACGACTCGACCGGCGTGCGCCCGCCCTCGGGCAGCCGCAACGAGCTCGAGGGCTTCGTGGCAGGCCTGAACACGACAGCCTCGACCTTCACCGTCAACGGCCGCACGGTGTCGTGGACCTCGAGCACCCAGATCCGCAACGGTGCGCTCGCCGACCTCGCCAACGGCGTGCGCGTCGAGGTCGACGGCACGCTGTCGGGGACGACGCTGGTCGCCCGGGAGATCTCGTTCAAGCAGGAGCGGATCCTGGTGCAGGGCGCCGTGCAGTCGGTCGGCGCGGGTGCGACGAGCTTCGTGGTGCTCGGCCGCACCGTGCAGGTGAGCTCGCTGACCGAGCGCGATTCGGACGTCTCGATCGCGGTCGGCGTGCCGGTTCAGGTTCGCGGCACGCTCTCGTCGACCGGTGCCCTGCTGGCCGACGAGATCCGCGACCCGAGCGGCAGCAGCGGCCGCGAGTTCGTGCAGGCCCGGGTGACGGCGAAGACCGCGACCTCCATCACCCTGCTCGGTCTGACCGTGACGCTGTCGCCGAGCACCCAGTACCGCCGGTCCGACGACACTGCGTTCGCGTCCCAGCAGGCGTTCCTCGACGCGGTGACGGCCAGTCCGACGGGGGGCACCCTGGTCAAGGTGCGCGGCACGCCGCTGTCGGCCGGTGTCGAGGAGGCCGAGATCGAGCAGTGAGCCGAGGCACGGCGACGGCCGAGACGCCATAATCGAGGCGGGCCGTGCCCGCCCGCCTCGGGCGGCGCACCGCACCGCAGTGCACCGGACCGGCCGGCGCCCCCAACGAGGAGACCCCATGAAGACGCGCATCACCGAGCTGTTCGGCATCGAGCACCCGATCATCCAGGGCGGCATGCACTACGTCGGCTTCGCCGAGCTGGCCGCCGCGGTCTCGAACGCCGGCGGCCTGGGGATCATCACCGGCCTCACCCAGAAGACGCCCGAGCTGCTGGCGCGCGAGATCGCCCGCTGCCGCGAGATGACCGACAAGCCGTTCGGCGTGAACCTCACCTTCCTGCCGACCTTCGCCAAGCCGCCGTACCCCGAGTACATCCGCGCGATCATCGAGGGCGGCGTCAAGGCGGTCGAGACCGCCGGTCGCAACCCCGAGCCCTACCTGCCGTACCTGAAGGCGGCCGGGATCAAGGTCATCCACAAGTGCACCTCGGTGCGCCACTCGCTCAAGGCCGAAGCGATCGGCTGCGACGCGGTCAGCGTCGACGGCTTCGAGTGCGGCGGCCATCCGGGCGAGGACGACGTGCCGAACTTCATCCTGCTGCCCCGCGCGGCCGAGGAGCTGAAGATCCCGTTCGTCGCCTCCGGCGGCATGGCCGACGGCCGCAGCCTGGTGGCCGCGCTCGCGCTCGGCGCCGAGGGCATCAACATGGGCACGCGCTTCATCGCGACCAAGGAAGCGCCGGTCCACGAGAACGTCAAGCAGGCGATCGTCCGCGCCTCCGAGCTCGACACGCGCCTGATCATGCGTCCGCTGCGAAACACCGAGCGGGTGCTGATGAACGAGGGCGTCAAGCGGATCCTCGAGGTCGAGCGCGAGCGCGGCGCCGCGCTGACGATCGAGGACATCCACGAGCAGGTCGCCGGCATCTACCCGAAGGTGATGACCGAGGGCGAGATGGAGGCGGGCGCCTGGAGCTGCGGGATGGTCGCGGGCCTGATCCACGACGTGCCGACCGTGAAGGAACTGGTCGACCGGATCATGACCGAGGCCGATGCGCTGATCACGAAGCGGCTCGCCGGCTTCGCGCGCAGCTGAGCGAGGGGGCGAGCCCCCTGCGGCTCAGCCCTCGCGGATCCGCGCCGCGATGTGATCGAGGGCTTCCTGCACCTGGTCGACCAGCACCAGGCACAGGTCGCCCTCGCCGAGCCGCCCGAGCGCGGTGTCGATGGCCAGGAACTCGCCGTGGATGGCGTCGACGCGGGTGGTGCGCGGCGCGCCTTCCAGGCCTTCCCGCAGCAGACCGATGACCTCGCCGTCGGCCCGCCCGCGCTGTGCCGCGTCCTGGTACAGGATCACGTCGTCGAAGGCCTCGCCCAGGATGCGCGTCTGTCCGCGCAGGTCCTCGTCGCGCCGGTCGCCCGCGCCGCTGATGACGACCGATCGGCGCCGCCCGCCCATCGTCGAGACGGCCTGCACGAGGGCGGCCATCGCGTCGGGGTTGTGGCCGTAGTCGGCCACGATCGTCGCGCCGCGCCATTCGAAGACATTGAAGCGACCGGGCACGGTGCCGGCGTCGCTGACGAAGGTCGACAGACCGCGGCGCATCGCGTCCCAGTCCATGTCGAGCGCCCACGCCGCAGCGATCGCGGCCATCGCGTTGGCCACCTGGAAGCCGATCGCGCCGCCGCGCGTGAGGGGGATGCCCGCGAGCGGCAGCCGCCACTCGCGCTCGCGGTGGGCGCAGATGATCGCGTCGCCACGGCGAAATACCACGCGATGGGCCCGAGCGCGGTGCGCGGCCAGCACCGGGTGGGCGCCGTCGTGTCCGAACAGCGTCACTGAGCCCGGGCAGCGGTCGGCCATCGCCGCACACAGCGGGTCCTCGCCGTTGAGCACCGCCATGCCGTCGGGGGCCACGTTCTCGACGACGACGCCCTTGACCCAGGCCACCTCCTCGGGCGTCTCGATGTGGTTCAGGCCGAGGTGATCGCCCTGGCCGATGTTGGTCACGACGCCGACCTTGCACCG
>CAIUGQ010000135.1 GCA_903898725.1 uncultured Burkholderiales bacterium
CGGCGGGCTGGACCGGCGGGACGACCACCGGCGCGGGCGGCACGATGCCGGTACCGGTACTGATGCCCGGCACGCGACTCAGGGCCCGCTCGAACTCCTGGATGTCGCTCGCCTGCAGTTCGGTGCCCGAGAGGACCCGGCGCTCGGCCATCGAGTTCATCACCACGATCGAGATGCGACGGTTGATCGGCGCGTTCGGACTCGACTGGTCGAACGGCACGACGGCGGCCAGCCCCACCACCCGCAGGATCTTGCGCTCATCCATGCCCGCCGCGAGCAGCTCGCGCCGCGAGGCGTTCGCGCGGTCGGCCGACAGCTCCCAGTTCGAATAGCCCCGCTCGCCGCCCGAGAACGGCGCGGTGTCGGTGTGGCCGGTCAGCGTGACCTTGGCGTCGACCTCGTTGAGCGCCCGCGCGATCTCGCCGAGCAGCTCGCGCATGTAGGGCTTCACGACGGCCGACCCGGAATCGAACATCGGCCGGTTCTGGTCGTCGACGATCTGGATGCGCAGCCCGTCGGGCGTCACGTCCATGCGGACCTGGTTGCGCAGCTCGCGCAGGCGCGGGTTGCGCTCGATCGCCTCCTCGACGAGCGCACGCACCTTGCGGGCCTGCGCTTCGGTCATCTTCTGCATCTCCTCGGGGAGCTGCTGCAGGTTGACCTTCGCCTTGGGCTGCTCGACGTCGCCGCGCTTGACCTGCCCGGTCGTGCGCGTCAGGTCCTCGCCGCCGCCCCGGATGATGCTTGAGCTGTCGCCCGACCCCGAGCCACCGAACATCGCCACCTGCAGCGGCGTGCTGAAGTGGTCGGCGATGCCCTTGAGGTCGCCCTTGGTCGTCGAGCCCAGCAGCCACATCAGCAGGAAGAAGGCCATCATCGCGGTCACGAAGTCCGCGTACGCGATCTTCCAGGCGCCACCGTGATGTCCGTGGCCGCCCTTCTTGATCTTCTTGATGATGATCGGCTGGATCTTCTTGTCGGCAGCGGCCATCGCTCAGGCCTTCTTCTGCTTGACGTGCGACTCGAGCTCCTGGAACGACGGACGCTCCGTGGAGAACAGCACCTTGCGGCCGAACTCGACCGCGATCGCCGGGGCGTAGCCCTGCAGGCTGGCCAGCAGCGTGATCTTCACGCACTGCAGTTCCTTGTGCGCCTCCTCGCCCTTCTGCTCGAGCACCTTGGCCAGCGGGCTCACGAAGCCATACGCCAGCAGGATGCCGAGGAAGGTACCGACCAGCGCGCCGGCGATCATCTGGCCGAGCACCGCCGGCGGCTGGCCCACCGAGGCCATCGTCTTCACCACGCCCAGCACCGCGGCCACGATCCCGAAGGCGGGCAGGCCATCGCCCACCGCCTGGATCGCGCCCATCGGCTTGTGGGCCTCCTGATGGTGCGTCTCGATCTCGCTGTCCATCAGGTTCTCGATCTCGTGCGCATTCATGTTCCCCGACACCATCATCCGCAGGTAGTCGGTCATGAACTCGACCAGGTGGTGGTCGGCGGCGATGTTGGGGAACTTCTTGAACAGCGCCGAATCGTGGGGGTTCTCCACGTCGGCCTCGATCGACATCAGGCCCTCCTTGCGGGCCTTCGCCAGGATCTCGTAGAGCAGCGCCATGAGTTCCATGTAGCGCGCCTTCGTGTACTTGGACCCCTTGAACAGCGTGGGGATGGCGCCCATCGTCGCCTTGATCGTCTTGCCGTCGTTGCCGACGAAGAACGCGCCCAGCGCCGAGCCGCCGATGATGAACAGCTCGATCGGGGCGGCCTTGATGATGACGGCGAACTTGCCGCCCGCCAGGGCATAGCCGCCGAAGACGGCGACCATCACCACCACGTACCCGACGATGACGAACATTGGGGAATGCCTATGGAGCCGGCGCCGGAGCGGCGCGTACGGTGACTTTTTCGGCCCTGCCCCCCGCGACTTGAGCGCCGCGGCCCGCGGTGCGTCGCCCGCTCGACCGTTCGTCCGCCCGACTGCGCCATCGCGCCGCGCAAACGCGAACAGCCGGGTCGCGACCCGGCTGTTCCTCGACTCGGACGATCAGTGGATCGTACCGGTGCGCAGCGCCTTGCCGGCACGCGCCGGCGGCTCGCACAGGCCGCAGACGAAGCCGCGGTCGATCTCGTACGTGTGGTTGACGAACTGGCCCTTGCACTTGCCGCAGCGGGTCAGGCAGAGCATCCCGGAATCCACGAAGCGCACCAGGCGCCAGGCGCGGGTGACCGACAGCATCGGGTCGACGCCGTGGGCGTTGACCTCGTCGCGGTACAGCCGCCAGGCCTTGGCGATCGCGTCGATGGACTCGATGTCGGTCGATTTCTGCAGGTACTCGTAGATGTTGAGGAACAGCGAGGCATGGATATTGGGCTGCCACGTCATGAACCAGTCCGTCGAAAAGGGCAGCTGTCCCTTGGACGGCGAACGGCCCGCCACCTCCTTGTACAGGCGCAGCAGACGCTCGTACGGCAGGTCGGTCTCCGACTCCAGGACCTGCAGGCGCGCGCCCAGGTGGATCAGCTCGATCGCGCGCTGGATCTGGCGGTTCTCTGCGAGGAGGCTGCGGGCGGCCATGTCAGACCGCCTCGACGAAGTTGCCGGCCATCACGATGCTGGCGTGCAGCCGCGAGGCGTTGTTGTCCACACCCTGCGGGCTGCGGCGGCCGTGCTCGGAGAGCAGGCCCCAGACCATCTCGTCGTCGAAGCGGAAGCGGCACATCAGCATGTTGCCGGAGGCGATCTTCAGCAGTTGGCCCGGGCCGAGGTCGGACAGGATGTCGGCCACCTCCTCGGAGACGCCCAGGCAGAACATCGCATGGACCTTGTCGGACCGGACCATGCTCTGCGCCAGCATCAGATAAGAGAGGTTGACTTCCCGGATTTCGGGCATCCAGCGGCTGTCGACTTGTGTTTCCATGATGGTGTCCTGTGGGTGGCGGCTTGTTGATGTGACCAAGTCTCCACCCTGCCGATGGCCGCGAATATCGGGATCTTTCCGCTTCGTTCGTGCTGCCTGCGCCGACACCCTGTAAGGCTTTTCCGACCCTCCCCCCATGAGCGGTCGATGTCGCCGGCTGGGCGGCGTGCCTAAAGTCCGTGACCCCTTCGCCCGATAACCTCCACAACGGGAGAGATCCCGCCGCCGGGTCCGGCGAGTGTCGGCCAGGCAACACACCCACCCGCCACGTTGCGGCAGGTGCGTGGTCCTGAGACGGACCGACGCCAAGAAACAGGAGTATCGGGAAATGCAAGTCATCAACACCAACCTGATGTCGTTGAATGCGCAGGGCAACCTCGCAAGCACGCAGAAGAACCTGAGCAGCGCCATCGAGCGGCTGTCGACTGGCCTGCGCGTGAACAGCGCCAAGGACGACGCGGCCGGCCTGTCGATCGCCAACCGGATGGACGCCCAGGCACGCGGCATGAACGTCGCGATCCGCAACGCCAACGACGGCATCTCGCTGTCCCAGACCGCCGAGGGCGCGCTCGGCAAGGTCACCGACATGCTCCAGCGGATGCGCGAGCTGGCGGTGCAGGCGGCCAACGCCTCCAACACCGGCACCGACCGCACCAGCCTGAACGCCGAGTTCACGCAGCTCGGCGCCGAGGTGAACCGCACGCTGCTGTCGACGCGTTTCAACGGCCAGGCGATCCTCGCCGGCAGCGCCGGCGGCCTGCAGTTCCAGATCGGCTCGAACAACGCGACCACCGACCAGCTGACGGTCACGACCACCAACATGGCGACCGCCGCGTCGATCGCCGCGGTCAGCACGGCGACCACTGCGGTGATCACCGGCACGACTGCCGCCAACGCCAACCTGATGATCACCGCGCTGGACACCGCGCTCGACACGATCAACAGCGAGCGAGCCACCTACGGCGCGGTACAGAACCGCTTCGAGGCGGTCATCGCCAACCTGCAGATCGGCGCCGAGAACCAGATGGCGGCGAAGAGCCGGATCATGGACACCGATTTCGCAGCGGAAACGGCCAACCTGACCCGCGCGCAGATCCTGCAGCAGGCCGGCACCGCGATGCTGGCGCAGGCGAACGCGGCGCCCCAGGGCGTGCTCGCGCTGCTGCGAGGCTGACGCCCGCAGCGCGCTGCGCGAGCGGTCGCGCGGCTCGCCCGGCCCGGCCCCGAGAGGGACCGGCGCCGGGCGCGTCGCATCGGTCGGCCCCTCGAACTGCGCCATGCCCGTCCCGCTTATCGGACCAATGACGCGACCCCGAATCCGGCATCGTGGCTTCCACTCGGGAGCCACAGCGGCATCGTGCCCAGCACGGTTCCCCACCACCGGAGAACCGCATGTCGCAAGTCATCAACACGAACCTCGCTTCGCTGAATGCGCAGCGGAACCTGTCGGGCACCCAGAACCAGCTCTCGACCGCGATCCAGCGCCTCTCGAGCGGGTTGCGGGTCAACAGCGCCAAGGACGACGCAGCCGGTCTGGCGATCGCCAACCGGATGGACGGCCAGGCGCGCGGCATGGCGGTCGCGGTGCGAAACGCCAACGACGGCATCTCGCTCGCGCAGGTGGCCGAGGGCGCGCTCGGCAAGGTCACCGACATGATGCAGCGCATGCGCGAGCTGGCGGTGCAGGCGGCCAACGCCTCGAACACCACCACCGACCGGGTCAGCCTGAACGCCGAGTTCCTGCAGCTCGCGCAGGAGGTCGACCGCACGCTGCAGAGCACGCGCTTCAACGGCCAGGCGATCCTCGCCGGCAGCGCGGGCGCCCTGCAGTTCCAGATCGGCGCGAACAACGCCACCACCGACCAGCTCTCGGTCACGACCACGAACATGGCGACGGCCGTGACGATCATGGCCGTCACCACGGGCACGGCGGCGGTGATCACCGGCACGAACGCGACCAACGCCAACGCGATGATCACGGCGCTGGACGCGGCGCTCGACACGGTCAACAGCGAGCGAGCCACCTACGGTGCGGTGCAGAACCGCTTCGAGGCGGTCATCGCCAACCTGCAGATCGCGGCCGAGAACCAGACCGCGGCCAAGAGCCGGATCATGGACGCCGACTTCGCCAAGGAGACCGCCATGCTCACGCGTGCGCAGATCCTGCAGCAGGCCGGCACCGCGATGCTCGCCCAGGCCAACCAGGTGCCGCAGCAGGTGCTGCAGCTCCTCAAGGGCTGAGTCCCCTGTTCTTCCCGACCCACGCGCCGCCGGCCGGGAGCTTCGTCCCGCCCGGCGGCGCGTCGCATCCGAACGTCTAGAAGGAGTCTCGACATGCCATCGCCGATCACCGCCAGCAGCAGCATCGACGTCCAGGGCATGGTGTCGAACCTGATGTCGTTCGAGCGCAGACCGCTGACCCAGATGCAGACCGAGGCGACGAAGATCGATACCAAGATCTCCGCCTACGGGAAGATGCAGAGCCAGGTCGCGGCCTTCCGCGATGCATCGGCCACGCTCTCCAGGCTGGAGACCTGGCGCACCGTGAAGGCGGCGAGCGCCGATGCGAGCGCCGTCGAGGTGACGGCCAGCGCGGGCGCGGGCGCCTCGCAGCACATGGTCGCGGTGCAGCAGCTCGCGCAGTCGCAGACCGTCTCCAGCGGCACCTACGCGTCGTCGGCGGCGGTGGTCGGTGGCGGCACGGTGCGCATCCAGCTCGGCACCCAGCCGACCGGCGTCAACAGCTTCACGCCCGACGCCGCACGGCCCGAGGTCGCGGTGGCAGTCGCCGCCGGCGCGACGCTCGCCGACGTGCGCGACGCGATCAACGCCGCCGGCGCCGGCGTGCGCGCCTCGATCGTGCGCGACGGCGACCAGGTCAGGCTCTTCGTCACCGGCAGTGACAGCGGCGGCAACCAGGCGTTCCGGATGCAGGTCGACGATGCGGACGGCGGCTCCACCGACATTGCGGGCCTGTCGGCGATCGCCTTCGACCCGGTGGCGGCGGTCGGTGCGGGCGAGAACCTCGCCCTGGTGCGGCAGGCGGTCGACTCGGAGTACACGATCGACGGCGTCGCGCTGACCGGACGCAGCAACCGGATCGCGGGCGCGATGGACGGCATCGACCTGGTGCTCAAGAAGGTCACCGCCGCCGAGGTCCAGGTCGACGTGACCGTCGATGCCGAAGCGCTCAAGACCTCGACGCAGAAGTTCGTCGACGCCTACAACGCGCTCAACAAGCTGCTCGCCGAGCAGACCAAGTACGACGAGACGACCAAGACCGCGGGCCCCCTGCAGGGCGACCGGACCGCGGTGGCCATCCTCGGGCAGATCCGCAACGTGGTCCGCGAGACCGTCACCGGCGGCACGCTCACCAAGCTGTCCGACGTCGGCATCACGCTGCAGCGCGACGGCTCGCTGGCGCTGTCCAGCACCGGGTTCGCCTCGGCCACCGTCGATCCGAGCCGCCTGGAGAAGCTCTTCGCCGCGCCGGGCACGGACGGCTTGGCGACCGCGCCCGACCGAGGCCTGATGCTCCGGTTCAAGTCGCTCGGCGACAACCTGCTGGCGAACGACGGCTCGGTGCAGACCGCCACCGACTCGTGGGCGGCGCGCCTGAAGGCGAACAAGACCCGCCAGGCCGCCTTCGAGGTCCGGATGACCGACGTCGAGAAGCGGCTGCTGCGCCAGTACTCCTCGCTCGAC
>CAIUGQ010000136.1 GCA_903898725.1 uncultured Burkholderiales bacterium
CGGTTTCGTGGCATGATTCGCGCCCTCGAAACCGGATGCGTGGAAGTGCAGCGCGTCCCGGCATTCGGGCGGTTAGCTCAGCGGTAGAGCACTGCCTTCACACGGCAGGGGTCACTGGTTCGATCCCAGTACCGCCCACCATCACGCCAGAGACTTTCCCGGATCGCTGACCTGTCCACCGGTCGCGACGCCCAGTCTCGTCCCGAATCCAGCTCGCCACAGGGCGCGAAACACCCCTGCCGGCCGGACCGTGTCGCGGTACAGTGCGCCGACGGGGGCGCCCGCGCCCGTCCATGGTCCGTCGTGCCTCGCCCAGAGGCGCGAACACGCGGCCACGGCATCCGACCCACGACTCGACGAGAGGGGACACGATGGTTCATCTGCATCGCCTGTTCGGCACGGCCTTGATCGCCCTCGCCGCAGTCTGCGGCCCGGTCCACGCGCAGCAGGCCGAGCGGCCGCCGATCGCGACCACCAAGGTCGAGGGCACCGACAACGTCTACATCTTCCGCAACGGCGCGCACCAGGCGATGTTCGTGGTCACGCCCGAGGGCGTGATCGCGACCGACCCGGTCGCCTACGGCCGCCCGACCGGCGGGCAGGCCTACCTCGACGCGATCCGCAAGGTCACCGACAAGCCGGTGCGCTACGTGGTGTACAGCCATCACCACTTCGACCACATCGCCGGCGGACGGGCCTTCAAGGAAGCCGGCGCGACCTTCATCGCCCACCGGCGCGCGAAGGAACGGCTCGAGCAGCTCGCCGACCCGCACACGGTGCTGCCCGACGAGGCCGTGCCCGACACCGGGCGCACGATCACGCTGGGCGGGACGCAGCTCGAGCTCACGTACCACGGGCTCAACCACTCCGACTCCACGCTGGTGATGCGGCTGCCGAAGGAACGGATCCTCTTCGTGGTCGACACGATCCCGGTCGGTCAGGTCCCGGCCCGCGGGATGATCGACTTCCACCCGGTCGAGACCGAGGCCTTCCTGCAGAAGGTCATCGCGATGGACTGGGACCGGCTGATCCCGGGCCATCCGGGACCGGGCGACCGGCTGGGCACGAAGAAGGACGTGCAGGACCAGCTCGGGCTGCTGCAGGCCGCCTCCGAGCAGATGAAGGTCCTGGCGCGCGAGGGCAAGTGCTGGGACACCGCGGAGAAGGAGTTCAAGCTCTCCGGCTACGAGAACTGGCCCGGGTATGCGAACGGCCTGCCCTTCATCGCCCGGCGCTACTGCGGGCTCTGGGGCCGAGGCACCTGAGGTGCGTTCTCACAGGGCCTGCGGCCGACCCGCTCTGAACCGGGTCGGCTGCGCATGACCGATCGCGACACCGCGGGGTCCAAGTGGTTCCGCGACGACAAGGCGCGTCGCGAGAAGGAGGCCGCCGAGGCGCTGCGCGCGCAGCAGCGCAAGCGCCTCGACGAGCTGAACCGGGCCCGCGCCGCGCAGGAGGTCGCCCGGCAGGAGGCCTTCGCCGCGCCGCGCACCTCGGCCGACGACGAACGCGCGCTGATGGAGCGGATCCTGAACGAGCCCGACGCGCGCTCGCGCGAGCGGCTCGAGGCCGAGCTGCGCGTGCTGCGCGAGCGCATGCAGCGCGACGCTGCACGGGCGGCGACGGGCCGGGCGCGACGCGGCCCCTGAGCCCCCGGAGCGACTGCCGGGAGTCCCCCATGTCGAGCTACAACCTGCCCGTGCTCGCCACGGTCGTGCTGCTGCTTCCGATGATCTACTTCGGCATCGCCTCGCTGACGTTCTTCCTCAGGACGTTCGACGACCCGATGGTGACCTGGATGCTGCGGGGCCTGATCGGCATCAGCTTCCTGGCGGTCAGCACGTGCTGCGTGCTCGGCGCGATGGTGTTCGCCCTGTACGGACACGTCTGGGTCGCCCTCGGCACGGCGCTGGTCGCGGGCTGCGCGGCCGTCGCCCGAGGCTGGCTCCTGCGCCGCATGGACGATCAGTTCCGCGCGCGGGAGACCGGCGACGGCGAGGCGACGCGTCGGCTTCGCCGCCTGCATGTCGCGGGCATCGCCTACAACACGATTCAGCTCGTCGCCGTGATCGCGATCATCCCGGTCACGTCGTTCGTCGGCGGGACCTGAACGCCGATCTGTTGGCAGGCTTCCGACGCCTGCGGGCGACCGACCATCAATCACTTCTTTCGCGCTTGAAAGAATCGCTTGCTTGTCACGACGCGCCGGGATCGCGAGACTGTCGACCACTCGCATTCCAGGGCGAAGCCATCGCCCGGCCCGAGACAGGAGACGCTCCCATGCACGCATCGCGCCGCCGACTCGTCGGCCTCGCCACCGGCAGCCTCGCGCTGTCCGCCCTCCCCGTTCGCGCCCAGACCCTGCCGGAAACGGCGCGGATCTTCGCCGGCTTCGCGCCGGGCGGCACGGTCGACGTCACCGCGCGACGGGTCGCGGACCGGCTGCGCGACGTGTACGCGCGCTCGGTGGTGGTCGAGAACCGCACCGGCGCTGGCGGCCAGATCGCGCTGTCCGGGCTCAAGGCGGCCGCGCCCGATGGCCTCACGATCGCGCTGACGCCGATGTCGATGCTCGGCATCTATGCGCACACCTACAAGAAGCTGCCCTACGACCCGATCGCGGACTTCATGCCGGTCTCGCAGGCGGTGCGCTTCGATTTCGGCTTCGCGGTCGGCCCGATGGTGCCGGCGACGGTGAAGACGCTCGGCGAGTTCGTCGCCTGGGCGAAGGCCAACCCGAAGGACGCGAACTTCGGCAGCCCGGCCGCCGGCTCGGTGCCGCACTTCGTGGGCGAGCTGTTCGCGCGCACGGCGGGCATCGCGATGAACCATACGCCGTACCGCGGCACGCAGCCCGCGATCCTCGACATGATGGGCGGCCAGGTCGCCGCGGTGTCGGGTCCGGTGGGCGAGTTCCTGCAGCACCTGTCGACCGGCCGGGCACGGCTGCTGGCGACCTCGGGCGCGCGGCGCAACCGCTTCGCGCCGTCGGTGGCGACCTTCGCGGAGCAGGGCTTCGCGGAGATCGTCTACGACGAGTGGTTCGGCTTCTACGTCCCGGCGAAGACGCCCGCCGAGACGGTCACGAAGCTGTCGGGCGCGATCGGTGCCGCGCTCGCCGCGCCCGAAGTGCAGGAGTCGCTCGCGACGATGGGGCTGGAGGCCAAGCCCTCGACGCCGGCGGAACTGGCCGCGCTGCTCAAGCGCGACAGCGAGCGCTGGGCGCCGCTGATCCGCGCGATCGGGTTCACTGCGGAGTCGTGAGCGCGGGTGCGCGGCGGACCTCCTGGGCGAGCCACGCGCGCCCGGGTCAGTGATGCCGTGCGCGCCTCAGGCGTCCGGCGGACGCGGCAGCGCGTCCGCCCAGCCCGGCAGCCAGGCCGCCAGATGTTCCGCGACGCCCTCGGCCGCGGGCGACAGCGGCCGGTTCGCGCGCCGGTACAGGCAGACCTTGCGGATCGTCTCGGGCTCGCGGACCCGCCGCATCACCAGTCCCATCGACATGGCGATCGCGCTGACGTAGGCGGGCGCGAGGGTCGCGGCCAGTCCCTGCGCGGCGGCGCCGAGCGCGGTGGTGACGTTGTCGACGATCTCGACCGGCATCACGCGGGAGTCCTCGGGCTGGGTCAGCATCATCTGCGCGACGCTGCGCTCGTGGTCGCGCCCCGCCGAGACCAGCGCGTGGCCGTGCAGGTCGCGCCACACCAGGCGCGTCCGGGCGGCGAGCGGATGGGCGGGCGAGCACCACAGCACCCACGGGCTGTCGAAGAGCGGCACGCGCAGCACGTCGTCGCCGACCGCCCGATCCGGTCCGATCGCGATCTCGACGTCGCCGCCTGCGACCGCCTCGACGAGCCCGTCGACCGGCACGTCGTGGATCCGGACACTGACCTTCGGACGCGTTGCGCGATGGGCCAGCACGGCCGATGGGAGCGCGGTGGCCGCGAGCACCAGCGGCGCGCCGACCCGCACGATGCCGCTGGCGCGGTTGCGGATGTCGGCGGCGACGCTCTCGGCGGCCTGCACGTGGCGCAGCACGGTCTCGGCCGCGTTCAGGTAGTCGCGCCCGGCGGTGGTGAGGGTGACGCTGCGGGTCGTGCGGTCGAAGACCCGGAACCCCAGGTGCCCCTCGAGCTCGGCGACCAGCTGGCTGACGGCCTGCGCGGTCAGCCCGAGTCGTCCGGCCGCCGCACTGATGCCGCGCGCCTCGGCGACGGCGACGAAGGCCTCGATCTGGCGGATGGTGAATCGCGTCAGGGACATCGCTGGGTTCGTGAGGCGGGTTCGTGAAGCGGGTTCGCGAGGCGGGTTCGGGACAGGCCGGCCGGCCGATTCTCAAGCGGCCCTTGCGAGCGACCGTCGATTGATTGATTGTTCTCGACGCCCGGCGTTCGGATACTCCGGGCGCTGTGCCGGCGGCGATCGTACCGCCAATCCCCGCTGCGCGACGGCCGCCCGAGCGACCGACGCGGCCCGGAATCGACCCGAGGAGACCCCATGCCCGCCCCTGCCCCTGCCGTCGACGCGCCCGCCGCCCCCGCGCTCGACGCTGCCCTGCATGCCGCACTCGCCGCTGAGCTGCACCGCGCGGAGCGCACCCGCGTCGCGGTCACGCAGTTCTCGCGCCGCCACCCGACGATGACGATCGACGACAGCTACGCGATCCAGCGCGAGTGGATGAAGCTCGAACGCGCCGAGGGCCGGCGCGTGATCGGCCACAAGATCGGACTGACCTCGCGGGCGATGCAGATCGCCTCGCAGATCACCGAGCCCGACTACGGCACGTTGCTCGACAGCATGCTGCTGCGCGACGGCAGCGAGGTCGAGGCGGCGCGCTTCCTGGTGCCGCGGATCGAGGTGGAGTTCGCGTTCATCCTCGGCCGGCCGCTGCGCGGGCCGAACCTCTCGCTGGTGGACGTGCTGAACGCCACCGACTGGGTGGTGCCGGCGCTCGAGCTGATCGACGCCCGCATCGAGCAGTTCGACCGCGAGACGCGCGCGCCGCGCAAGGTGGTCGACACCATCGCCGACAACGCGGCCAACGCCGGCATCGTGCTGGGCTCGCGGCCGATGCGCCCCGACGCGGTCGACTGGCGCTGGGCCGGCGCGCTGCTCTACAAGAACGGCGTGATCGAGGAGTCCGGGCTGGGCGCCGCGGTGCTCAACCATCCGGGCAACGGCGTGGCCTGGCTCGCCAACCGCCTGGCCCCGCACGACGAGCGGCTCGAGGCCGGCGAGATCGTGCTCGGCGGCTCGTTCACCCGACCGGTCGCCTGTGCGGCCGGCGACACCCTCCATGCCGACTACGGCCCGCTCGGGTCGATCTCGGTGCGCTTCGTCTGACGACAGGAACTCGCATGAACAGGATCGATGTCGCGGGCGTGTCCGTCTCGCCCGACCACTACATCGGCGGCCGTCGCGTCGCCTCGGACGTGAGCTTCGAGGACGTCTGCCCGATCGACCAGACGCCGCTCGGCCAGATCGCCGAAGGATCGGCCGAACACGTGGATGCCGCCATCCGTGCCGCCCTCGGGGCGTTCCCCGAGTGGTCGGCGATGACGGCCGCGCAGCGCAAGCCCTACCTCGACCGCTTCGCCGAGGAGATCGGGCGCCGCGCCGATGCGTTCTGCCTGCTGGAGAGCACCGACGCCGGCGTGCTGCTGTCGCGCATGCGGCACGGCGTGGTGCCGCGCGCGATGCTGAACATCACCTGGTTCGCGAACCATGCGCTGACCCTGCAGGACCGGCCGATCGAGACGGAGCAGGCGAGTCACCGCGTGCGACACGACCCGGCCGGCGTGGTCGCGATCGTCACGCCCTGGAACGCGCCGCTGATGCTGTCGACCTGGAAGCTCGGGCCTGCGCTGGCCGCGGGCAACACCTGCGTGCTCAAGCCGCCCGAGTGGGCGCCGCTGACCTGCTCGCTGCTGGCCGACGCGGCGGATGCGGCAGGCCTGCCGCCCGGCGTCTTCAATGTCGTGCAGGGCGCGGGGGCCACCACCGGTGCGATGCTGGTCGGCGACCCGCGGATCTCGCGCGTGTCCTTCACCGGCAGCGTGCCGACGGCGCGCCGCATCGCGCAGGCGGCCGGCGCCAACCTCGTGCCCTGCAGCCTGGAACTCGGCGGCAAGAGCCCGTTCATCGTGCTGGAGGATGCCGACACCGATGCGGCCGCGGCCACCGGCGCGCTGATGTACCGCAACGCCGGGCAGGTCTGCCTCGCCGGCACGCGCTTCCTGGTCCACGAGCGGGTGGCCGAACGCTTCGTCGAGGCGCTGCGCCGCCATGTCGCGAACCTCACCATCGGCGATCCGCGCGAACCCGCGACCGAGATCGGGCCGGTCATCCATCCGCGTCAGGTCGAGCGGGTGATGGGCTTCGTCGAGCGCGCGGTGGCGGGCGGTGCGACCGTGCTCTGGGGCGGTGGCCGGCATCCGTTCGGCGCGCAGTACCTGCAGCCCACGATGCTCGCCGACGTCGATCAGTCCGACGAGATCGTCCAGCACGAGGTGTTCGGCCCGGTGCTGACGCTGCAGACCTTCGCCGACGACGACGAGGCGATCGAGATGGCCAACGGCACCGACTACGGCCTGGGCGGCGTCTGCTACGGCGAGACCGCGCATGCGATCGCGGTGTCCGACCGCGTGCGAACCGGCTTCATCTGGGTCAACAGCTTCGGCATCCGCGACCTGGCCGCGCCCTTCGGCGGCATCAAGCGCAGCGGCGTCGGTCGCGAGGGCGGCGACTGGAGCTTCGAGTTCTTCTGCGACGTCAAGGACGTCGTCGTGCCGAAGAAGCCCTTCGTGGCCAGCTTCGCCCACCGCTGACAGGAGCAGATCGATGAACGACGGACGGATCGTGGGCGCGGCCGTGGTCTCGCACCACCCGGGCCTGATGCAGTGCGAGGACTTCCGCAGGATGATGGGCGCCGGCCAGGACTCGGACCTGATCGCCGGCTACGCGCGGCTGCGCGAGCGGATCGCGGCGGCCCGGCCAGACGTGCTGGTGGTGTTCGACACGCACTGGTTCACGACGGGCTACCACCTGGTGGATGCGGGCTCGCGCTACAGCGGCACCTTCGTGTCGGACGAGATGCCCTGGTACCTGCACGGCGTGCCCTACGACTACCGCGGCCACCCCGGGCTCGCCTACGAGATCGAGGCGGCCTCGCGCGAGCGCGGCGGCTTCAACCGCGCGATCGCCAACCCGGGGCTCGGCCGCCACTACGCGACGCTGAACCTGGTCAAGCAGCTGCGCCTGGAGCACGACGACGTGCCGGTGGTCGGCGTGAGTTCCTGCCAGAACTGCCGCTGGCAGCACTTCCTGGAATCGGGTGCGGCGGTGGCCGAAGGCATCCGGCGCAGCGGGCTGCGTGCGGTGCTGCTCGCCTCGGGCGCGCTCAGCCACCGCTTCAACGACATCGACTGGAAGCCTTCCCACCCGCGGATCTTCCACGAGTCCAACGTGTCGAGCCCCGAGAACGTCGAGAGCGACAAGGGCGCCATCGAGCTGTTCCGCCAGGGCCGGCACGACCTGATCCTGGAGCGCTGGGACACCGAGTACCGCAAGCGGTTCTGGGAGGCGTCCGGGGCGCACTACCTGCAGATGGTGGGTGCGCTGGGCGGCGCGGACTGCCGCACGAAGGGCGAGCCGCTGTCCGAGTACGAGAACGCGCGCGGCACCGGCAACATCCACCTGTGGTTCGACCTGGCCGCGGAGGGCTGATCGCATGGACTTCGAATTCCCGTATCGCGAACTGCCGGCCGTCCTGCGCGGCCCGCGCGTCGAGCGCCGCCGCGTGCTGATCGGCGGCAGCGCCTTCTGGGGCACGATCGTCGAGGACGGCCCCGACGCGGGCGCGCTGCGCCTCGACGACGGCCGCCTGCTCGAGGCCGACGCGCAGGTCTACCTGCCGCCGGTGTCGCCCTCGAAGATCATCGCGGTGCACATCTCGTACGCGTCGCGCTCGCAGGAGACGCGCAACCGGCCCAAGCCGACCGAGACGCCCACCTACTTCACCAAGCCGCCGAGCTCGCTCAACGGCCACGGCGGGCAGATCCTCAAGCCCGCCGACTGCACGTACCTGAACTACGAGGGCGAGTACGCGGTGGTGATCGGTCGCACCGCGCGCAACGTCACGCCCGACGAGGCCTGGGACTGCATCGAGGGCTTCTGCCCCGCGCTCGACATGGGCCTGCAGGACTTCCGCGACACCGACCAGGGCTCGATGCTGCGGGTCAAGGGCGCGGACACGCTGCTGCCGATCGGCCCGGGCATCGTGCGCGGCGTGAACCTCTTCGAGCAGACGCTGCGCACCTACGTCGACGGCCTCGTCGTCCAGGAGGCGAACATCGGCGACGAGACGATCTGGGGTCCGCACTACGTGATCGCCGACATCGCCCGGCACATCACGCTGGTGCCCGGCGACGTGATCCTGATGGGCACGCCGTGCCACTCGCGATCGATCGATCCTGGCCATCTGGTCGAGTGCGAGATCACCGGCCTCGGGCGCGTGGGCGGGACGGTGGTCGCGATCGACGCGCCGCGTGCCGGCGTGCTCGGCGTCGGTCACCCGCCCGGCGACACGCCCGAGGTCCGGCGCGTGGCGCTCGGCTTCGACGAGCGGGTGCCGGAGTACCTGAAGGCCAACCTCGCGCGCGCCAAGGCGCAGCGCAGCGGCACGTGATGCGCCGCATCCGCCAGGCGCTCGCCGCGGCCGCCTGGAGCGCCTGCGGGCTCGCCGCGGGCGCCTCGCCCGCGCTCGCCCAGCCCTTCGACGGCTGCCCGTCCGCCCCGATCCTCGAGCGCTTCGAGTCGTTCGGCCGCTCGGGCCGGATGCCGATGGAACTCGGCCGCTGGCTGAACGATCCGAAGGCGCAGTACATCGAGCCGTTCCGGGCCTTCGACGACGTGTTCTTCGTCGGCGTGTGCTGGGTCTCGGCCTGGGTCGTGCGCACCAGCGCCGGGCCGGTGCTGATCGACACGCTGCACGAGCCGCACGTCGACCAGCTGCTCGCGAACCTCAAGCGGGTCGGCGTCGATCCGTCGGCGCTGCGCTACGTGCTGATGACCCACGGGCACTTCGATCACGTGGGCGGCGCGGCGCGGATCAGGGCCCTCGCGCCCTCGGCCCGCTTCGTGATGACGCGCCGCGGCTGGGACGAGGCGATGGCCTCGGCCAGGCAGACGGCGGGCACGCCGCGCGCCTGGAGCATGGTCGACGAGGACGTGGTGGTCGCCGACGGGGACACGGTCACGGTCGGCGACACCACCTTCCGGGTCTACGAGACGCCCGGTCACACCTTCGGCACGGCCTCGTACGAGTTCCCGGTGCGCGACGGCGCCGCCCGCCACGTCGCGTTCACCGTCGGCGGACTCGGCCTGAACGCGATCCAGAACTCGGGGCAGGTCGAGGCCTTCATCGCCAGCCTTCGACGCATCGAGGCGCTGGTCGCGCGACGGCCGGATCCGGTTACGGTGCACCTGACGACGCACCCGTTCTCGAACGGGCTGATCGAGGCGGCCGCGCGGCTCGGTACACGCGGCGCCTCGCAGCCCCACCCGCTGGTGGATCCGGAGGGGTTCGCGAACCAGCTGCGGACGCTGCGCGCGGGGGCCGAGGAGCGCCTGGAGGTCGAGCGCAAGGCGGGCCGCTAGCCGGGCGGGTCGCCCGCCGGGGCCTGCGGCGCGGGCCGCCGGCGAAGCGGGCGGTCTGCGGGTCAGGCGGTCTGCGGGCGCGGCATGAACAGGCGGAACGTGGCCTGCGCGAGCGCCACCGGCACGCCCTTCGCATCGAGCAGTTCGGCCCGCACGAACACCGTGCGGCCCCCGCCGTGAACCGTGGCCACGTGGCACTCGAACGGGCCGTCGCGCGCCGGGGCCGGGTACTGGATGCTGCAGTCGACGGTGGCGCAGCCGACCGCCTGCGCCAAGCTCGAGATGGCGGCGAAGGCCATCGTGGTGTCGAGGACGGTGAAGAGGATGCCCCCGTGCGGCTGACCGGGCGTCGGCCAGCACACCTCGGGCGTCGGGGCCAGCACCGAGCGCGCCCTGCCCTCGCTGCAGCTCAGCAGCCGGATGCCCAGCGTCCGGTACAGGGGGCCCTGATTGAAGCCGGCGATGTCGTCGTCGGTGTAGCGCATGGGAGCCGGAATCTCGAATCGATCGGAGCCCCGGGATATAGCACACCGGACACGGCGGGCGCCCGGCACGCGCCCGCTTCTCGATAGACTCGCGGCATCGCGCGTCGACCGGCGCGCGGCCCGTCCCCGGACTCCGACCTCGCCATGCAGACCTTCCTGAGCCCCGAGCAGCGCCTGCACCATCCCCGCACCTACTACTCGCGCGGCCGCATGCGGACGCCGCAAGAGACGCCCGACCGGGTCGATGCGCTGCTCGACGGCGTGACCGCGATGGGCTTCGACGTCCGCGCCCCCGCCGACGCCGGCATGGCACCGCTGCTGGCGGTGCACGACGCCGGCTACCTGCGCTTTCTCGAGACGGCGCACGCGCGGTGGAAGGAGATGCCGGCCGACTGGGGCGACGAGGTGATGTCGAACGTGTTCGTGCGCGAGCCGAACGCGCTGCGCGGCATCCTGGCCGAAGCCGGGGCGTACCTCGCCGACGGGAGCTGCCCGATCGGGCCGTCGACCTGGCGCTCGGCCTACGGCGCGGCGCAGTCGGCGGTGGCCGCGACCCAGGCGGTGCTCGACGGCAGCCGCCACGCCTATGCGCTGTGCCGCCCGCCGGGCCACCACGCGCGTCGCGCGGCCGCCGGCGGCTTCTGCTACGTGAACAACGCGGCGATCGCCGCACAGATGCTGCGCTCGAAGTACGGGCGCGTCGTGGTGTTCGACGCCGACGTCCATCACGGCCAGGGCGTCCAGGAGATCTTCTACGACCGCAGCGACGTCTGCTACGTGTCGATCCACGGCGATCCGACGAACTTCTATCCGGCGGTCGCCGGCTTCGCCGACGAGCGCGGCACGGGCGCCGGCCTGGGCTGCAACCTGAACCTGCCGATGCCGCACGGCTCGCCGGAGCAGGTGTTCTTCGATCGGCTGGACGAGGCGCTCGTCGCGATCCGAGGCTGGGCGCCGGATGCGCTGGTCTTCGCGCTGGGCTTCGACATCTATGCCGAGGACCCGCAGACGCAGGTCGCCGTGAGCAGCAAGGGGTTCCACCGCCTCGGCCGTGCCGTGGCCTCGCTCGGCCTGCCCACGGTGTACGTGCAGGAAGGCGGCTATCACATCGACACCCTCGCGCGGAACGCCGGGCAGTTCTTCACCGGCGTGCTGCAGGCCCCGGGGGGCTGAGCCGGGCCCGCGCGCCCGGCCCACGCTATGTGCCGGCGGCCTCGTCGTCCGGCTCGGGCGGCAGGCCCGCTTCTCCGGCCAGCAGCGCCCGCAGCCCCGCCGGCAGGCCGAAGCGCTTGGCCAGGCTCTCGACGACAGCCGGATCACCCCGCACCCGCAGCAGCGCGCCCTCGCCGTCGGCCCGCTCCTCGAGCACCTCGCAGGTCGAGAAGATCTCGCCGCGCATGTTCTGCGAGGTCCAGGGCAGGAAGAGCTCGGTTTCGACCAGGCCCTTCTGGAAGAACGCACGCACCGTCGCGTGCAGCGCCGCGACATCGGCCTCGCGGCGCGCGCTCATCACGACGCAGCCGGGATAGCGGTCCTGGAGCTCCGCCGCGAAGGCGGCCTGGGCGGCCTCGTCGACGACGCCGTCGATCTTGTTGAAGATGCGGATCCGCGGCTGTGCCTGCGCGCCGATCTCGGTCAGCACCTCGTCGGTGACCTTGATCTGCCGCTCGAAGCCGGGGTCGCTGGCATCGACGACATGCAGCAGCAGCGAGGCCTCGGCGGCCTCCTCGAGGGTCGACTTGAACGAGGCGACCAGGTCGTGGGGCAGGTTCTTGATGAACCCGACGGTGTCGCTCACCAGCACCCGCGGCACGGTCGGCGGATGCAACGCGCGCACCGTGGTGTCGAGCGTGGCGAAGAGCTTGTTGGCCACCAGCGGATCGCTGTCGGTCAGCGCGCGCATCAGCGTGGACTTGCCGGCGTTCGTGTAGCCCACCAGCACGACGCGCGCGATGCTGTTGCCTTCCTGGCGTCGGGCGCGCTGCGTCCGGCGCTCGACGTCCATCCGCGCGATCTCTTCCTGCAGCTCCATGATCCGGTTGCGGATCTTCTGGCGGTCGAGCTCGCCGTGCGACTCGCCGGCACCGCGTCCGCCGGTGCCGCTGCGCTGCCGGCCCTTGGGGCCCGCGAGCTTGGCCGCCTCGCGCAGGCGCGGCCCCATGTAGCCGAGCCGCGCGATCTCCACCTGGGCGCGCGCCGCGCGCGAGCGGGCGTGGCGGTGGAAGATCTCGAGGATCACCATCGTGCGGTCCATCACTTCGCAGCCGACCTCGATCTCGAGGTTGCGCGCCTGGGAGGGCGAGATCTCGTGATCGACGAGGACCACGTCGACGTGACGGGTGTCCGGGTCGGCGGCCGATCGCGCCGCCTCCTTGGCACGCGCCGCCCCGCTGCGCACGGTGCTGCGCTTGGCGGGCGCGGCCTCGGGCCGTCCGTCGACGGTGACGTCGTGCATCGGGTCGTCGTCGCCCCCGTCGTCGCCCCCGTCTTCGCCCTGGTCGTCGGAGGCCGCGGTGTCGAGCGCGCCGTACTCGACGAAACGGCGCATCTCCTGACGCTTGCCGACGCCGAGGTAGCCGGTCGTGTCGAAGCTCGCCCGCTTCTGGATGAAGGTGCCGACGACCTCGTAGCCGAGCGTCTTGGCGAGCTCGCGCAGTTCGTTGACCGAGACCTGGAGCTCGACGTCGCTCACGCCGGGCAGCTGAACGGCGGCGACGACGGCTCGCGTGGGGGTGTCGTTGGGATCCGTTCGCATCGTATGAAGACCGCCTGCCTGCCGTTCGCTGGGGGGTTCGGGTTCGGGACCGCGCCCGCGTCCGATCACGGCGGCGGGAGGCCCCGGCTCGTGTATCCGGACGGCAAAGTACCACGATCGCGCCGGCGGCCCGAGGCGGCGGCCGACGGATCGGCGGGACGCGGACCCGCTGCGCGACCCTTGCCGCGCCCGAGTCCGGACACAGTGTGCCCGCCCCGAGCGGACGCTTCTCACGCTCCGTGCATACGGGCTGGCGTCCCACATCGGGGCCGCGCACTTTCTCACGCGGGACGCCGTTCGTCGGCCCTAGGATGCCGTCAACACATCGAACGAGCCTGCCATGCGGACCCAGATCACCTTGCTCAGAGAGCAGCTCGCCCATCACGTCGCCACCTGCGGCACCGACGACCCTCAGGTCGAGCACCTGCGGTGGCAGATCGCCAGCCTGGAGCGTCAGGCGCGCTGGCGCGAGGATGCCGCGGGCATGTTCGGCACGCCCGGACGCGTGCCGGCGCAGCGCGCCGACATCCGGCCGCGCTGAGGACCGACCCGAGGCCTCAGCAGCCGGGGCCGCCGAACTGCGCGAGCGAGCGCAGCCAGCGGCCGATGTCGCCGACGACATGGTCGGCCGACATCAGATAGGAATCGTCGCCGCCCAGGCTGCGGCCGTGACGGGTGCGGACGTCCTGCCGCAGGCTGGCGCCCGGGCGTCCGCCGATCTTCAGGTCGTCGAAGAACTCGCGGTGCAGCCGCGCGGTCTCCACCGGCGCGCTGCACAGGTTCACCAGCGGCAGCGCCAGCGCGTTCACGCGGTCGATGTCGTCGGCCAGGCGCTCGATCGGGTACCACTGGTGCAGGCCCCGCGGGTCGACGTCGTCGAGGTCCCGGCGCCGGATCAGGTCATCGAGCACGTTTCGCCGCATGTCGGGACCGAAGGTCTGCGGCAGGCGCAGCACATGGCACTGCGCGAAGCGCGCCGCGACGATCCGCTCGAACTCCAGCCTGTGCTCGCCATAGGCGCGGCGGTGGGTGGCCTCGAAGGGCGTCGACTCGTCGACCCCGACGGGCACCGGATAGACGTCGATCGTCGACACCAGCACGAAGCGCTCGGCCCTCACCTCGGACAGCGCCCCGGCGAGCTTGAGCATGTTGCTGCGGTCGCCACCCGGGTTGCCGTTGGCGAGCCAGCGGTTCGAGGGCAGGCCGGCGCAGACCAGCAGCTCGAAGCTGCGGCCGCGGATCGTGTCGATGTCGTCGCGGTCGAAGCACGCGTCCCAGCTGCGCTGTCGCGCGAGGTTGCGGCCGATCGAGCCGGTGTGGCCGATCAGTGCCTTCATCGGCCCGCCTCCTCTGGCGCCTGTGCCCCCTCCGCGGTCGGGGTCCACGGCGCCCGTCTCGGCGGCAGCGCTTCCGGCGCCAGGCCGGCGCGCGAGCGCTCGGCCATGCGCAGGTACAGCGCGTCGAGCTCGTGCGCGGTACGCGCGCTGTCGAAGAGCGGGGCCTCGTCGCGTGCCCGGTGCAGGCGCGCGCGCACCTCGGCCATCCGGGCCGGATCGGTCGCGAGAGCGCGGGCCAGCGACACGTAGGCCTCGAGGTCGGGCACCGACAGCTCGGGCAGGCCGACGGCATGCAGCAGGCTCGTCGCCACCCGGCCGACGAACGCCGAGCCCGGGCAGGTGATCACCGGCACGCCCGACCAGAGCGCATCGCTCGCGGTGGTGTGGGCGTTGATCGGCAGCGTGTCGAGGAAGAGGTCGGCGTGGGTCAGGCGCGCCAGGTGCTCCGGGGGCGGCGCGATCTGCGCGAACACGAGCCGCGAGCCGTCGATGCCGCGGGCGGCGGCCTCGCGCAGCAGGTTCTCCTCGGCCTGTGCATTCGAGGCGAGCAGCCACAGCACGCTGCCCGGCACCTCGCTCAGCAGCCGGCACCAGGCGTCGAAGGTGTCCGGCCGGATCTTGTAGGTGTGGTTGAAGGCGCAGAAGACGAAGGCGTCCTCGGGCAGGCCGCAGGCGGCGCGGCCAGGCGGGGTGCCGACCTCGCGCATCCGGTCGTTCGGCTGGTAGCAGTCGGGCAGCCAGGCGAGCGCCTCCGAGAACTCGTCCGCGCAGGGGGGCGGCACCACGACCGGATCGACGATCGCGTAGTCGATGAACGGTGCGCCGCTGGTGCCCGGAAAGCCCAGCCAGGCCACCTGCACCGGCGCCGGACGCATCGCGAGGATCGATACCCGCGCATGCAGCGTGTAGCCCTTCAGGTCGACGAGCACCTCGACGTCGTCGTCGCGGATGCGCTGCGCGGCCTCGCGCTCGCTCATGCCCGAGATGTCGACGAAGGCATCGCCGGCCCGCTCCAGTCGCCGACGCAGCGGGGAGCCGTCGTCCTCGCCGTACGAGTACAGCCGCACCTCGATCTGCTCGCGATCGTGCAGCTCGAGCACCTGCACCAGCAGCATCGCGGTCGCGTGGGTGTGGAAGTCGTTCGACAGGTAGCCCACGCGGACCCGGCCGGTGCGCGGGGCTTTGCGGGCGGCCGGTGCCGGCAGCGGCGCGACCGCGCCGTAGCGCAGGCTCGCGTGGTCGCCGAAGGCGCGGCGCTGCACGGCGGCATCGGCACCGAACGACAGGAACATGAACGGATTGACGTCGATGCGCTCGGCCACGGCGACCCGCTCGGCGAGCGCGGCGAGGTCCTCGTCGAGGCGACGCCAGTCGCAGCCGTGCAGCGCATGGTGGACGATGCCGCCCAGGCCCTGCTCCCAGCCGGGCTTGAGCGCGACCGCCGTGCGCAGCGACTCGACCGCCTCGGCATGCAGCCGCAGCCGGTCGAACGCGTTGCACAGCGTGATGTAGGCGTCGAAGCCGTCGGGCTTGGACGACAGCGCGGACATCAGCGCACCGACCGCGGCGACGTGCCGGCCGCTGCGATCCAGGGCGATGCCGTAGTCGAGCCAGGAGTCGTAGCCGGCGCCGGGACGCCGGGCGACGGCCTCGGCGTCCTCGAGGAGCTCCTCGTAGCGATGGCACTCCATCCGCGCCGCGACCCGCATCTGGCGGGCCAGCACGTACTGGGGATCGGCCGCCAGCGCGCCGTCCGCAGCCTCGATGACGCCGGCGGGGTCGCCGAGCTTGCGCCTTGCCTGGGCGAGGTTGACCCAGTAGACCGGCTCGCCGGGCGCGATCTTCACCGCTCGCGCGTGCGACTTCTCGGCCTCCTTCCATCGGCCGGCACGGGCGTGCTCGACCCCGGTGCGCCAATGGCGCTCGGCCTCCGGCCGCAGGGCGGCAGGTCCGGCGGGGACGGTGAGACGCGGCGGTGCGATCGGAACGGACATCAGCGGGGTCGGGGACGGTGTCGTGACCCGTTCGATCTTGAGCCCCGGAGACGACCGTCGAGGCCCGGAAAAACGGCGCTCCGGCGGTTCATCTCGGCGTCTCCCGGCGCCGACCCGCGGCGGCTCCCGACGGTCTCCGAAGCACGGCGGAATCCGCCCGCCATGCGGCTCTCCGGGCCTGCCGAGGCGCTGTGGCGCTGTGGCATCATCGACGCATGGAAGCCCAAGACTACGATCGCTTCCGCGTCGAGGACGGCGCGGAGGTCATGGACCTGCTGCGTCGATCGCTGGCCTCGCGCGCGATGTGTTCGGTGCGCGCCGTCGGTCGGCCCGAGACCTACCTCTCGCCGCTGCGCGAGATCGCCGACGACGGCGAGGCGGTGCTCGATCCGCCGCGCGCGCCGGTGATCGAGCGGGCGCTGGTGGCCGGCAGCATCGCCGCGATCGACCTGCGCCTGCCGGAGTGCCGCGTGAGCTTCGAGGCCCGCGTCGCGAAGATCGGGCAGGTCGACGGGCGGTCGCTCCTGCGGCTCGAGCGGCCCTCGTCGCTGGTGCGCGTGCAGAAGCGCGAGACCTTCCGCGTGCAGGTGCCCGAGCACCTCGGCCTGCGGGTCACGCTCGATGCATCCGAGCCGTCCCTCGAGTCGCTGCCGCTGCACGACCTGTGCGTGCAGGGTGCGGCGGTCACGGTCCGCGGGGCCCGCGAGCAGTTCTGGGCGGGCAAGGTCTTCGACCGCGCCTGCATGACGATGCCCGACGGCACCGTCTGGACGATGGCGCTGCGCGTGATCCACGCCGGCGTCATCCGGCGCCTCGTCGACGGCAACGAGCTGCGCGTGGGCGTGCAGTTCGTCCATCCGCCGAGCGGCCTCGAGTCGGCGGTCGCGCAGATCGTCGGACGCATCGCGCGCGGGCAGCTCTCCTGAGGCTGCTTCGCCCGGCGTGTTCTGCCGGCCCTGCTTCGCCTGCTCTGCTCCACCCGCTCCACCTCCTCCACCCGATCCGCCCGGACCCGTCCGGGCGAGTCGCGGCCCCGCGCTGGCCATACCCCGCACACCGACCCCGCGCCACCACGCTCGGGGCGATGTCCCACGCGCGGTGACCCCGCGCGGGCATGCCCCTTCGAAGGGACACGCGACCCGGTGGGTATAATCCGAGGGGTCGTCGATGTGACGTCCACCCATCGAAGGAGCCACCGATGAACACGCCCACCGATTCCTCCCGCGCGAAGATCGCCGACGAGTTCGCCTCCGCGATGTCGGAAGCCCAGGACATCCTCGCCCGCGCCGCGACCGAGACCGGCGACAAGGCCCGCGACCTGCGCTCCCAGGTCGAGACCAAGCTGCTGCACGCGAAGCTGCGCCTGCAGGAGCTCGAGGGCGAGGCGGTGGACCGCGCGAAGAACGCCGCCCGCGCCACCGACGACTATGTGCACGACCATCCGTGGCAGGCGATCGGCATCGCCGCGATCGTCGGGTTCGTGGTCGGTCTGCTGATGAACCGCCGCTGAGCGCGGCGATGCGCGAGACCGGAGCCTCCTCCGCCGGTCCCGCGTCCGGCGACGCGACCGATCCCCCCGGGAACGGCGCGACCGGATCGGCCGGCATCAAAGAGCTGCTCGGACGACTTGCGGCCTCGGTCGCCAGTGCGGCGGACACGCGGGTGCAGATCGCTGCGCTCGAATTCGCCGAGGAACGCGACCGTGCGCGTGATCGACTGGTGCTGGTGCTGGTCATCGCCATCGCGGCCACCTTCGCGCTGCTCGCCGCCAACACGCTGGTGGTGGCGCTGCTCTGGGACCGGCTCGGCTGGATCACGCTCGCACTGCTGACGCTCCTGTGGGGCGCAGTCGCTGCGCTGGCAGGCAGGCAGCTCGCGATCAGATCGCGCCGCGAACAGACGCCGTTCTCCGCGACGCTCGCGGAGTTCGGCCGCGACCGGGCCTGGCTGATGGAACGTTTCGGGAAGCGGCGGTCATGAGCGCCGACGATCGAGCCGCGAAGCTCGCGCAGCGCAAGGCGCTGCTCGTCTCGCGTTCCGAGCTCGAGCGGCTGCAGTTCGCCCTCATCGTCCACGAGCTGCGCGAGCGCATCACGCCGCCGCGTCTGGATCGGGATGGCAGCGGCAAGGGTCGCCGCGCGGGCACGGTCGCCGCGGCGCTCGTCGGCGTCGGGCTGCCGCTGCTGGGGCGAAAGCGCCTGTCGCGCTGGCTGAGCACGGCGTCGCTCGCGATGACCGCCTGGCGCGTCTC
>CAIUGQ010000137.1 GCA_903898725.1 uncultured Burkholderiales bacterium
GACCGCCCGCGCCGCCGCGATGCGCGGCGAGCGCTCGGCCCCGTCGGCCGGCGCCGCGCTCGCCGAGGTGCAGAAGACGCTCGGCGAGGCGCTGGGCACAGCCGCGCAGTGGAAGTCGCTGCAGGACGCGCGGGCCGCCGTCGCGGCGCTGCCCGCCGACGCGCCCGCCGAGACGCGGTTCGGCGTCCACGGGGCGCACGTGATCGCGCTGACCGACCTGCTGTCGCAGGCGACGGACGGCTCGAACCTGACGCTCGATCCGGACGTCGACACCTACTACATGATGGATGCGGTCACCACCAAGGTGCCCGCCCTCGCCGAATCGCTGTCGCAGCTCGCCGATACCTCGCAGGCCGTGACCGCGGCCGGCAAGGCGTCCGACGCACAGCGCCGCCGGGCCGACCGCCTGGCGACGGTGGGCGAAGGCGGCATCGCCGCCCTGGAATCGGCGATCGGCAAGGTGCTGGCGCAGCGCAAGGACCTCGCGCAGACGCTGCGCCTGGACGGCGTGGCCACCGACACCCGCGCCGCGCTCGGCGCGGCCGTGCAGGCGGTCGATGCCGACGCGCTGCCCCGCGAGGCGGCACGGATCAGCGGCCTCGCGCAGACCGCGCTCGACAAGCTGCGCACCGCGCAGGTCGCCCAGCTCGATGCCCTCGATGCCGCCCTGGCCGTGCGCATCGGCGGGCTCGAGAGCGAGCGCAATGCCACCGCGGCGCTGGTCATCGTCACCCTGCTGCTGGCCGGCTACTTGTTCCGCTCGTTTTTTCTGGTGACCCGCGGCGGCCTGCAGGAGGTCGGCTGGCACATCGACGCGATGGCCCGCGGCGACCTGACCCGTTCGCCTCAGCCCTGGGGCCGGGACGAGGCGGCGGTGCTGATGGCGGCGCTCGCCACCACGCAGGCATCGCTCGTCTCGATCGTCTCGCATGTGCGCGTCGGCGCCGACTCGATCGTCGGCGCGAGCGCCGAGATCTCGGCGGGCTCGCTCGACCTATCCAGCCGCACCGAGCAGACCGCGGCGAGCCTGGAGGAGTCGGCCGCCTCGATGGAGGAGATCTCGACCACGGTCAAGGGCACGGCCGACAACGCGCGCAAGGGCTCCGAGATCGCGGCCGGCAACGCCGAGGTGGCACGCCGCGGCGGCAAGGTGATCGAGGACGTCGTCCACACGATGGAGGAGATCCAGAAGGCATCGGCCCAGATCGCCAACATCATCTCGGTGATCGACGGGATCGCCTTCCAGACCAACATCCTGGCGCTGAACGCCGCGGTCGAGGCCGCCCGCGCCGGCGAGCAGGGGCGGGGCTTCGCGGTCGTGGCGAGCGAGGTCCGGGCGCTGTCGCACCGCTCGGCCGACGCCGCGCGCCAGATCAAGGGGCTGATCGACACGACCGTCAAGAAGGTCGCGACCGGGGCGACGGTGGTCCGCAGCGCCGGCGAGACGATGAAGCAGATCGTCGTCAACGCCGAGGAGCTCGAGGCGCTGTCGACCGCGATCGCCGACGCGGCCAACCAGCAGGACGCCGGCGTGGCGCAGATCGGGAGCGCGATCCAGGAGCTCGACCGGGGCGCGCAGCAGAACGCGGCGCTTGTCGAGGAGACCGCGGCGGCGGCCGGCCAGCTCAAGGACCAGGCGAGCGCGCTGGCCGAGACGGTGGCGGTGTTCAAGCTGCCGTCGGGCGTCAGCGGAGGCTGACGCGCGGGGGCGGGGCGGGCTGCTCTCGGGCGGGCGATCGGGCTATACTCCGAGGTTTGTACCGACGCAGCCGGACGACGGAATGAGCAGCGACCACGAACCCTTCATCAAGACGCCCCGCCAACTGATCACGGTGGTGGCGCTGGCCTTCATCGTTCCGATCATCGCGATCATCCTGCTGGCCTCGTACTTCTCGTCGGCCAAGCGCCCGGCGGCCGGCAGCGACGCGTTCAGCGCCCAGTCGATCGAGAACCGCATCCGTCCGGTGGCCGGCTTCTCGCTCAAGGGCGCGGACGGCCCGAAGGCGCTGCGCTCCGGCGAAGAGGTCTACAACGCGGTCTGCGGCGCCTGCCACACCGCCGGCGTCGCGAATGCGCCGAAGCCCGGCGACACCGCCGCCTGGGCCCCCCGGATCAAGACCGGCTACGAGGCGCTGCTGACCTCCGCGCTCAAGGGCAAGGGCGCGATGTCCGCCCAGGGTGGCGGCGAGTACGAGGACGCCGAGATCGGCCGGGCCGTGGTGTTCATGGCCAACAAGAGCGGCGCGAAGTTCGAGGAGCCGAAGGCGGCCGCAGCGGCCCCGGCAGCGCCCGCGGCGGCGCCGGCCGCACCGGCCGCGCC
>CAIUGQ010000138.1 GCA_903898725.1 uncultured Burkholderiales bacterium
CCCAGGATCACGCCGATCAGGCAGTACAGCAGGTTGTCGAATGTCCCTGCGGTCGCGAAACCGAGGGCGAGGTTGTTCAGGAGTTCCATGTGGTCGATCTCGTGCGTCGCGCGCGGTTCAGCGGGTGAGGAAGAACGGCAGGAACGGGAACTGCAGTTCCAGACCCTTGACGAAGACCAGCCACGAGAACACCAGGAGCACGGCCGACGAGATCAGCGTCGTCTTCAGCTTGTATTCATGGCTGGCGAGCGACGAGATGCCGATCAGCAGGAACAGCGACACGATGAATCCGAGCTTGGGCAGCGTGGCGGCGTAGACCGCGACGGCGACGAGCACGAGCAGGATCGCCTTGAAGTCCATCTTGGCGACGCGCACTTCGGGTCCGCGCTTGGCGAGCGAGGGCACGAGGATCATCAGGCCGAGGAGCGCCATGAGGCCGCCCAAGATGGTCGGAAAATAACCCGGGCCCATCTTCGCGGCGGTGCCCAACGTGTACTGGCGCGAGAGCGCCATGAACAGCAGGCCGGTCACCATGAAGAGCACCCCCGCCCAGAAGTCGCGGTGATTGCGGATACGCATGCAGTCTGTCTCCCCGGATCGTTCGAATTGCCCTGCCGGGGGAGGCCCCCCGGACGGATGCGGCAGTCTACCCGAGCAGACCTGCGCCGCAACAGGGCTGTAATGCGTATCCACCACGCCGGGTCGTGGTGCGCGACCCCCTGTCGCCACTGCGCGCGCGACGACTCAGGCGTCGAGATTCTCGAGCAGACGAGCCAGTTCCACCGCGCTGCGCACGCCCATCTTGCTGAACACGTTCGAGCGATGCACCTCGACCGTGCGCATGCTGATCCCGAGTTCGTCGGCGATGATCTTGTTGAGTCGGCCCTTGAGGATCAGATCCATCACGTCCTTCTCACGGGCGGTCAGTCGATCGAGTCGATGGCGGATGCGTCCGCTGCTGTGGTCGTGCTCGAGCCGGCTCTGCGATTCGGACATCGCCTGCATCACGCGGTCGACGAGTCGGTTGTCGTTGAACGGCTTCTCGAAGAAGTCGAAGGCGCCGTTCTTCACCGCGTCGACCGCCATCGAGATGTCGCCGTGGCCGGTGAGGAAGATCACTGGCGCCGGCATCGTCGGCTTGCGGGCGCGCAGCCGGTCGAAGGCCTCGATGCCCGAGAGCTCCTTCATGCGCACGTCCATCAGCACGCAGGCGGGGCCGGCGGGCCAGTGGGCGTCGACCTTCGCGAGGAAGGCCTCGCCGCTCGGGAACGCTACCGCCGACAGGCCTCGAGACATCAGCAGCAGGCAGAGCGCGTCGGCGAGGACGCTGTCGTCCTCGACGACATGGACGGTGCCGGGAACCTGGACGGTGCCGGAAATCGGGGCTGCGCTCATCGGTCGGCTCCTCGGGCGGGGGTGGGGACAGGTCGGGTCGGCACGGACTCGGCGTGGCGGGGCAGGTCGAAGGCGAAGGTCGAGCCGCCGCCGGCACGCGGCCGGTACAGCAGGTAGCCCCCGTGCTGCTCGATCACCGAGCGGCACAGACTGAGCCCGAGTCCCATGCCTTCGGACTTGGTCGTGAAGAAGGCGGTGAAGAGCTGGGGGACCACGTCCGGCGGCACCCCGCGACCGCGGTCGGTGACCTCGACCTCGACGCGCTCGCCGCGTTCGTCGTCGATGCGCACGCGGGCGCGCAGTTCGAGCACCCGTTCGGGCGAGGGCGTGTCGGCCATCGCCTCGAAGCCGTTGCGGGTCAGGTTCAGCAGCACCTGCTCGAGCATGATCCGGTCGGCATGGACGCGGGCGTCGGCGGGCACGTCGATCCGGATCTGGGCACCGGTGCGGGTCGCCTGCAGCCGCAGCAGCGGCTCGAGACCGCGCACCAGCCCGGCGAGGTCGACCTCGCCGCGGTCGACCGCCCGCCGGCGCAGGAACGCCTGCACCGAACGGATCACCTGCCCGGCGCGCTCGGCCTGAGTGCGGATGCCGCGCAGCGCCTGGGCGATGGGCTCGGGTCGGGGCGGCTGCGCGGCCACGAGGTTCTCGCACGCGGCCGCGTAGCTGGTGATCGCGGCGAGCGGCTGGTTCAGCTCGTGGGACAGCGTCGAGGCCATCTCGCCCAGGGTCGCCAGCCGCGAGCGCGACTGCAGCACTTCCTGCTGTCGCCGGGCGAGTTCCTCGACGCGACGCTGTTCGGTGATGTCCTCGCCGATCAGCATCGACCCGATCGGCCGGCCGTCCGGGTCGAACATCGGCGCCTCGACCACCATCGCCTCGACGAGCGAGCCGTCCTTGGCGCGGTAGACGGTCTGGAAGCCTCGCGCGCGCTCGGCGGCGCGAGCCCCGTCGGCTTCGGGGACGCGCGCGACACGATCGACGTAGGCGCGGTAGTCGCGGGTCGTCTCGGGCAGCGAGAACGGCAGCGGGCGGCCGCGGCCGACCAGCTCCTCGCGGCTGTAGCCGAGGATGTTGACCAGCGCGTCGTTGACGTGCACCACCCGCTGGTCGAGATCGAAGACCATCAGCCCGTGGTGGATCGAGTCCTCGACCGCCCGACGGAACTGCACCTGCTCGCGAAGCGCCTGCTCGACCCGCGCCCGCTGCCGGATGTCGCGCACGAGCAGGAACATCGCCAGGCCCAGCGCGACCGAGGTGGCCGCGACGAGCCCGGTCAGGACGTTGGGGATCAGGCGCGTGCGGGCCGGCATCGCGTCGACCCGGATCTGCAGCGTCGTACCGGTGCGCGCCAGCGGGCTGATCGCGTGCATCTCGCCGCGCGCCTGACCGATGACGGCCTGGCGCGCGGCCATCGTCCCGTCGGCCTCGACCAGCGAGTACAGGTGATCGCCGGAGAGGTCGCCGGGCAGGAAGTGGTCGAGGATGCGCTGCGGCGCGTAGACCGCGACGATCATCGGCCCGTCGACCGCACCGGTCGGCACGACGAGCTCCATCAGGTCGAAGCCGGTCGCGCCCAGGGTGACGAAGTAGGGCCGCGAATAGGTCAGGCGATTGAGCCGCGCGGCGCTGTCGAACGCGGCGGCCGACTCGGGCGACAGCGCGAGCCGGGCCGGCGCGGGCACGGTAGGGCGGGGCGGGGCCGCATCGACACCCGTCAGCAGTGCGCTGTCGCGGGTTCGCAGCTCGACCCTGAGCAGAGCAGGATTGGCGTCGAGCAGCTCCTCCATGTCGCGGCGGAACCGATCGGTCGAGCTCGCGTAGGCGAACCCTTCGAGCAGCAGCAGCTGCTCGGTCTCGATCAGTCGCGCACGGATCTGGAGCGCCGCGGCGTGGGCCTGTCGGGTGAGCTGCTCCTGGGCCTGCCGCTGCTGGTCGATGATCGACAGCCAGATCGCGGCCGCGACGGTCGTCGCCACCAGCACCGCGATCGCGAGCAGCGCGCCGGCGGTGGACGTCCGGATGAGCGGGGTCGCCGGTCTCGTCGTCGGCGCCGGGACGGCCCGTTCGGGCACGAGCTTCGCGCCTGCGACGCCCATGTCAGGCATCCGCACCCGTGGCATCGCCGCGGCCGATCGCCCCGGCCGCGCGGGCGGCGGCGATGCGGGCGGCATCCCAGCCGAGCACGCCCGAGAGCACCGCGTCGGTGTGTTCGCCGAGCCGCGGCGGCGGCAGCCGGTACGACGGCGGCGTGAGCGAGGCCTTCACCGGGTTGGCCACCAGGGCGACCGGTCCTGCATCGGGCCGGTCGATGGCGATCCGCATCCCGCGCGCGCGGACCTGCGGGTTCTCGAACACCTGGTGCAGGTCGTTGATCGGGCCGCAGGGCACGCCCACCCCCTCCATCCCGTCGATCCAGGCGTCCTGGGTGCGCCGGGAGACCATCTCGGCCAGCAGCGGCACCAGCGCCTCACGGTTGCGGATCCGGTCCTGCACCCGCAGGAAGCGCGGGTCGTCGGCCAGCGCGGGCTCGCCGCCGAGTTCGACGAAGCGCCGGAACTGACCGTCGTTGCCGACCGCCACGATGATCCAGCCGTCGGAGGCCTTGAACGTCTGGTAGGGCACGAGGTTCGGATGGGCGTTGCCCCAGCGCTTGGGCGGCGTGCCGCTGTGCAGGTAGTTCGAGGCCATGTTCGCGGTCATGGCGACCTGCACGTCGAGCAGCGCCAGGTCGAGGTGCTGGCCCGCGCCGGTGCGCTCGCGGTGGAACAGCGCCGCGAGGATCGCCTGGGTCGCGTACATGCCGGTGAACAGGTCGGCGACCGCGACGCCGACCTTCTGCGGACCGCCGCCGGGCCGGTCGTCGGCCTCGCCGGTGATGGACATCAGTCCGCCGATCCCCTGGATGATGAAGTCGTAGCCGGCACGGTGGGCCCAGGGTCCGGTCTGGCCGAAGCCGGTGATCGAGCAGTAGACGAGCCGCGGATTCACCGCGCGCAGGCTGTCGTAGTCGAGCCCGTACTTCTTCAGCGCGCCGACCTTGTAGTTCTCCAGCACGACGTCGCTGACGCGGGCCAGCGCGAGGACGATGTCGCGGCCGGCGTCGGTGGCGAGGTCGATCTCGATCGAGCGCTTGTTCCGGTTCGCGGCCAGGTAGTAGGCGGAGTCGCGGGTGTCCTCGCCCTCGCTGTCCTTCAGGAAGGGCGGACCCCAGCCGCGGGTGTCGTCGCCCGCGTCGGGCCGCTCGACCTTGATGACGTCGGCCCCGAGGTCGGCGAGGTTCTGGGAACACCAGGGTCCGGCGAGCACGCGGGACAGGTCGAGGACGCGGATTCCTTCGAGGGCGGCAGGCATCGGGCAGGGGCGCTGGGCGGCTGAGTTGGAGGGGCTGTCTGTCCGATGGTAGCCCCTTTCGACGCGGGGTCTTCCCGCGACGCGGCATCGGCCCGCGCGAGTGACCCGGACCCGGGACGGGCGCCCTGTGATACCCTATCGGGTTGACCGGAAAACCGAGTCAAATCAAAGACATCGCACTGAAAACCCGCGCACTGGGAACCAGCGCACCGGAATTCAACGCACTCGACATCAGCGAACCGAAACCATGAAGTCGGCCGACATCCGCAGGAAGTTCCTCGAGTACTTCGAGTCCCAGGGCCACGCGATCGTGCGCTCCTCGTCGCTGGTGCCGGCCAACGACCCGACGCTGCTGTTCACCAACAGCGGCATGGTCCAGTTCAAGGACGTGTTCCTCGGCAAGGATCCGCGCCCCTACCGCCGGGCGACCACCGCCCAGCGCAGCGTGCGGGCCGGCGGCAAGCACAACGACCTCGAGAACGTGGGCTACACCGCCCGGCACCACACGTTCTTCGAGATGCTCGGCAACTTCTCGTTCGGCGACTACTTCAAGCGCGATGCCATCCGCTTCGCCTGGGACCTGCTGACCAAGGTCTACGCGCTGCCGCCCGAGCGGCTGTGGGTCACCGTCTACAGCGAGGACGACGAGGCCTACGGCATCTGGGCGAACGAGATCGGCGTGCCCGCCGAACGGATCGTGCGGATCGGCGACAACAAGGGCGCGCGCTACGCGTCGGACAACTTCTGGCAGATGGCCGACACCGGCCCCTGCGGCCCGTGCTCGGAGCTGTTCTACGACC
>CAIUGQ010000139.1 GCA_903898725.1 uncultured Burkholderiales bacterium
AAGACGGCGGCCTTCGCGCTGCCGGTGCTGGCGCGGCTGGACGCGCGGCGCTTCGAGGTGCAGGCGCTGGTGCTGTGCCCGACCCGGGAGCTGGGCGAGCAGGTCTCCCAGGAGATTCGGCGGCTCGCCCGCGCCGAGGACAACATCAAGGTGCTCACGCTGTGCGGCGGCACCACGATGCGCCCGCAGCTCGCGAGCCTCGCCCACGGTGCCCACGTGGTGGTGGGCACGCCGGGACGCATCCTCGATCACCTGGCGCGCGAGTCGCTGTCGCTGGGGGCGCTCGGCCTGCTGGTGCTGGACGAGGCCGATCGGATGCTGGAGATGGGCTTCTCGGAGGACATCGCGGCGATCGCCAAGCGGTGCCCGCCCTCGACGCGGCGCCAGACGCTGCTGTTCTCGGCCACGTATCCGGACGACGTGTCCAAGCTCGCGGCGCGCTACCTGCGCGAGCCGCAGCGGGTGACGCTGGCCGAGCGGCACGATGCGAGCCTGATCCGCGAGCGGTTCTACGAGGTCAGCGAGACGGGCCGGCTGCATGCGGTGGGGCAGCTGCTCGAGCATTTCCGACCGGAGAGCACGCTGGCCTTCTGCAACACCAAGCAGCAGTGCCGCGACCTGGTGGCGGTGCTGCAGGCGAGGGGGATCGTGGCGCTCGAGCTGCATGGCGATCTCGAGCAGCGTGATCGCGACCAGGTGCTCGTGCAGTTCGCGAACCGAAGCTGCAGCGTGCTGGTGGCGACCGACGTCGCCGCCCGCGGCCTCGACATCGCACGGCTCGAGGCGGTGATCAACGTCGACATCACGCCGGACGCGCAGGTGCACACCCATCGGGTCGGCCGCACCGGCCGTGCTGGCGAGTCGGGCCTCGCGTTCAGCCTGGCGAGCCCCGAGGAGATGGACCGGATCGGCCGGATCGAGGCGATGCAGGGCACCGAGAGCGCCTGGCATCCGCTGTCGGAGCTGAGCGCGAAGCGCACGGGTGGGGCGGACGGGCCGCTGCGCCCGCCGATGGTGACGCTGCAGATCCTGGGCGGCCGCAAGGAGAAGATCCGGCCGGGCGACGTGCTGGGTGCGCTCACCAAGGACCTCGGGCTCGAGGCGGCGTGCATCGGCAAGATCGACGTGAACGACTTCTCGACCTACGTCGCGGTGCGGCGCGATGTCGCCGATCAGGCGCTGCGCGGGCTCAACGCAGGCAAGGTCAAGGGACGCTCGGTGAAGGTCCGGCGCCTGTGAGCGAAGGGTTCGCGGCGCTCGGCCTGTCGCAGGCGCTGCAGCATGCGGCGGCGCGCTGCGGTTGGGACGTGCCGACCCCCATCCAGCGCGCGGCGCTGCCGCCGGCGCTGCAGGGGCGGGACCTGATCGCTTGCGCTCACACGGGCTCGGGGAAGACCGCCGCCTACGCGCTGGCCCTGCTGCAGCAACTCGAGGGGGGTGTACGCGCGGCGGCAGGCCTGACCCGGGCGCTGGTGCTCGTGCCCACCCGCGAGCTCGCCGTGCAGGCAGGGGAGGTGATCCGCGCGCTCGCGCGTGATCTGGCCGGCCGGCCCAGAGTGGTCACGGTGCATGGCGGGGTCTCGATCAATCCGCAGATGCTCGGCCTGCGGGGCGGCGCCGAGGTCGTCGTGGCGACGCCCGGGCGGCTGCTCGACCTGATCGAGCGGCGCGCGCTCCGGCTCGACGCGGTGGCGCTGCTGGTGCTCGACGAGGCGGACCGGCTGCTCGACGCCGGGTTCGCCGATGAACTCGATCGCATCACGCGCCTGCTTCCGATGCCTCGGCAGGGCCTGTTCTTCTCGGCGACCTTTCCCGATGCGGTCGTGCGCCTTGCGACGGACGTGCTGCGCGACCCGGTGCGGATCGCGCTGCCGACCCCGGCTGCCTCGGACGCATCGGACGCCTCGGATGCGCCGGCGATCGTGCAGCGTGCCATCGAGGTGGATGCGGCGCAGCGCACCCGGCTGCTGGGCCATCTGCTGGCGACCGAGGGCTGGGCCCGCGTGCTGGTGTTCGTGGCCACGCGCCATGCCAGCGAGCAGGTCGCGGAGGCGCTGCGTCGCATCGGCGTGTCGGCGGCCGCGTTCCATGGCGACCTCGCCCAGGGTGCTCGAACCCGCGTGCTCGCGGACTTCGCCGGCGGCGCGCTGCGGGTGATGCTGGCGACCGACATCGCGGCGCGCGGCCTGCACCTGCCCGGACTGCCGGTGGTGCTCAACTTCGATCTGCCCCGCTCGGCGACGGACCATGTCCACCGCATCGGGCGCACGGCGCGGGCCGGCGCCGAGGGGCTCGCGGTGAGCTTCGTCAGCGCGGGCACCGAGGCGCACTTCCGGCTGATCGAGACGCGCCAGGGGCGGCGTGTGCCGCGCGAGCGGATCGCGGGCTTCGAGCCTCGGGAGGCCGCGGCCCCGACCGTGCCGGGCAGCGGTGGCATCAAGGGGCGCGGACGCAGCAAGAAGGATCGCCTTCGCGAAGCGGCGCTGCGCGGCGACTGAAGCCGTGGCCGTGCGGCGGGCGATGTCGGTCGACCGCGAGCCGCGAGCCGTGAGCCCAGCCCAGCCCAGCCCAGCCCGTCGGGAATCCGGAATCCGCCCGCCGACGGGTCTGGCTCGGCGTCGGACAATGCCCGGCGACACAGCGTGCGCCGATGGCGCCGGGAGACAGGCATGGATCTGGGACTGACGGGCAAGGTGGCGATCATCACCGGTGCGACGCAGGGCATCGGGCAGGCGACCGCGATGAAGCTGGCGGGCGAGGGCGCCCGGGTGGTGATCTGCGCCCGCGGGCGGGAGCGGCTCGATGACGTGGTCGCGAAGCTCCGCGCGACGGGCGCCGAGGCGATCGGCGTCCAGGCCGATGTGGGCCAGGCCGCGGACTGCGAGCGGCTGGTGGCCGAGGCCGTGAGCGCCTTCGGCGGGGTCGACATCCTCGTTAACAACGCCGGCACCGCGCAGGTCGGCGCGTTCGAGTCGGTCACCGACGAGACCTGGCAGGCCGATCTGGACCTGAAGCTGTTCGCTGCCGTACGCCTGTGCCGGCTGGCGATCCCGTCGATGCGCGCCCGGGGCGGTGGCCGGATCGTCAACGTCACCAACATCGGCGCCAAGCAGCCGGCGGCCAGGACGATGCCGACCACCGTGTCGCGCGCCGCCGGACAGGCGATGTCGAAGGCGCTCTCCAAGGAACTTGCGCCCGACGGCATCCTGGTCAACACGGTCTGCATCGGCCTGGTCCGTGCCGGCCAGCACGACGCGCGCGCGGCGCGTCAAGGTGTCGATGCGGAGGCGCTCTACGAGGACATGGGACGGACGGTGCCGCTGGGACGGGTGGGGCGCGCCGACGAGGCGGCCGACGTGATCGCCTTCCTGGTGTCGGAGCGGGCGAGCTTCGTGACGGGGTCGAGCATCAACATCGACGGCGGCGCGTCTGCGGTGTTCTGATCGGGGCGGGTGGTAGCATCCGGCCACCGCCGCCTGCCTCCGAAGACATGGCCACGCCTGCCAAAGCCTCCAGCTTCTCGTTCGGAAAGTTCCTGCTGTCGCTGCTGCTCGTCGCCCTGGCGCTCGGTGCGCTGTACTTCGCGGTCGTGCTGAACTGGAGCTACTCGAGCGGCGAGCGCGCCGGCTGGGTCCAGAAGTTCTCGAAGAAGGGCTGGCTGTGCAAGACCTGGGAGGGCGAGATCGCGCTGGTCTCGATGCCCGGCGCGATCCCCGAGAAGTTCGTCTTCACGGTCACCGACGAGGCCGTGGCCGAGCAGATCAATCGCGTGATGGGTCAGCGCGTCGCGCTGCACTACGAACAGAAGGTCGGGCTGCCGACCACCTGCTTCGGCGAGACGCGCTACTACGTGACGCGGGTGGTCCGGGTCGAGGAAGTGAGCCCGGGCGGCGGGTCGCCGAACGGGCCGACCATGCCCGCGGCGCCGCCGCCGAACCCGCCGCCGCTGCCCGCGCCGTCCACGGCGCCCTCGACGGCGCCGGCCGCGCC
>CAIUGQ010000140.1 GCA_903898725.1 uncultured Burkholderiales bacterium
GCCCGCCGCCAGGAAGGCGCGCACCGGGTCCGGCAGCGGCTCGCCCGAGTCCGGATCGTGCAGCATGAAGCCGCCGTCGACCATCGGCCGCGGCCAGTCGGGACACGCCGCACCGAACCAGGGCGGGAACAGCGCCACCGAGGTCCGGGCGCTCGCATGCAGGTGCTCGATGAAGTGCCGGACCGGCGCCAGGCCGTGGGCCCGGCGGTCCTCGTTCAGGCTCGGCAGCGCCGCGGGGTCGATCAGCTGCGCATCGATCAGCCGCCACAGCGCGCGGCGGACCGCGAGGGGGACCCAGGCCGGTACCGTCAGCGGGCCGATGGTCAGCGGATCGTGCACCGTGCGCAGGTTGCTCGGCGCGAGGTAGGCCGCCACCACGCGCAGCGCCGGCCAGTGCGCACGGGCGATGGCGGCGTGCGGCAGCGCGAGCGGATGCGCGACCAGCGTCGTGGCCGCGTCGCGCGGCAGCGCGAGCAGGTGCGCGAGCGCCTGGTTCAGACCGCCGCGCGCGCCGCGCCACAGCAGCCCGAAGCCCTTGCGCGAGCGCCAGACGCCCGGGTCCCGGACCACCGCCAGGAACTCGTCGACCGTACCCAGCGGCACGCAGGCCAGTCCCGCGCGCTCGACCTGCGGCGCGTGGATCGCGTTGACCATCACCGTGGTGCGCACGCCCCTCGCGGCCACCGCGAGCGCCAGGCCGAGGAAGGGATGCAGGTCGCCGGACGTTCCGGCGGTGGCGAAGACGACGTGCTGCGGCGGGGCGGGTGACAAGACGGCGGGCGAACGGGGCAGGATGTGGTCAGATGGCGGCGGGCGCGCTGCCCGTCATTGTCCCCGTTCTGCTGCGTTCCACCTTTCCACCGACTTCACCTAGGCTGCATCGAATGAGTGCCGGACTGCCCCTGCTGATCCTGTCGATCCTCTCGGTCGTCGTCGTCGTGACCTGGAGCCTCAAGGGCGATGGCGATGCCGGCCGGCGACGGACCGTCGCCAGTGTCTGGGGCGTGCTGCTGGTGGCCTGCTGGGCGGCGGTGCTGGCGCTCGGTGCCGACGATCCGCGCGCCGGCGCCGCGACCGCCGTGGCCTTCGTCGTGGCGCTCGCGGGGCTGTTCGTGCCGCAGCTCCAGAAGTGGCTGTCGCGAGGCCGGTGACGCGTCGGCCGCAGACCTCGGCGCGATGGCCGACGCGCTCGGGTGGCGCGCGCAGGCTTCGCTAGAACCAGAACCAGAGAATCAGTGCGACCGCGCCGAAGAAGCCGAGCCACAGCATCAGGCGCAGCACGGGGCCCGCGCTCGAGGGCGGCGGCAGGCTGCCGTCGTCGCGGGCGCCGACGGCGAAGCCGATCAGCGCGTGGAGCAGGCCCTCGAACAGTCCGAGCCCGAGGGTGCGCGACGCGGCACCCAGCACGAGCCCGATGCCGCCGCCCAGCGCTGCGGACGGGCCGATGCCGACGTCACCGCCCTGGGCGGTGAGCACGATGCCGGCGAGGGTGCCCAGCACCGCGCCCACGACCAGACCGAGCGCCGCCGTGAACGAGCGCGGCAGTTCGCCCGCGTCATCGGGGTCGACGTCGTCCCCGGCGGGGGGCGCGCCGCGGCGGCGGTTCGGGGTCATCCAGGTCTCCTGGGACGGGGCGCGCCGATCATGGACCGGCGAGGGGCCCGCGTCACCGCAGCGACGGCCGATCGGCGTTCGTGTTCCGGCGTACGGCGCACACCTCGCGCAGCGCATGCAGTTCCTCGAGCGCATCGGGCGGGAAGCCGCGACGTCCGCCCCGACGGTCGACCATCAGGTCCGCCATCACCTCGGTCACCGCAGCCGGGTCGCCCCACGCATCGGCGACGCGGTTGAGGACATGCGGGAAGCGCATCGCCACCGTCCGGACCGACAGGCCGGCGTCGCCGAGCTTCATGGCGACACGCATCGCGGTGAACGACAGCGGCCGGGGCGGATGCCGCACCCATCGGCCGGCGGGCCGTGGGCGAGGGACCGCTGCGGTCGGATCGGGAGCGGAGACGGACATCGCGGGCGACGGCATGGTGTTCGGGCGGGTCGTGATCATGCCGTTCGAGGTGCACGGCCCGTGCCACCCGGAACTGCGTCACGCCACGCCGCGATCGGAGCCGACTAAGCCGTCGGCGCGGGCCGCGATGCGACGCGATCCGTCACCGTCGGGTGACGCGATCCGTCACAACGGCCGCCAGGGCCCCTCGAGCGTGTCGGCCCAGAGCGTGTCGAGCGGCAGGTCCACGAAGCCGGTGAACGCGACCTCCTGGACGTCCGCCGCGTTCCACCGCCCGGCATGGATCGACTGCAGACGCGGCGCGCCGGTGGGGACGCGCGCAGGAACGAGGCCGGATGCGGCGCCGAGCCGGGCACCGCCAGGGACGCAGTCGTCCGATGCGCCAGCCCCTAGGGAGAACGCGACGTGACACTCACGCGCGGGGTTGCGCTGCAGGACGGTCGTGAAGCGGGCCCGCAGGATCCTCAGCCCTTCGGGCCACGGCTGGCGTTCGATGCGCTCGCGCCCGCCCGGGATCGGCCCGTGAAGGCTGCCTGGCCAGAACTGGACATGCGAGGGCGAGAGATCGATGGCCTCGTGGGGTGCCGCAGCCGCGCCCTGCAGGTCGGCCTCGGAGGCCCGGATCGCGCGGTCGCGGCGGATGGATTCGAAGTCCGAGGGCAGGCACGCGTAGAAAAGCAGCGGCCTGAGCGCGAGCAGCCTTTGCAGCACTGAACGAGGCTCCGGGGGAGTGAGGGTCGGGATCGGGAGGCAGGCCGCGATGATCGCTCCCCGAGGCCCACCCGCGCTCCCCCAAACTGTTGACGCCCGACCACACGACTCACCCGAATGTGCGAATTCCGGAGCACCTCGCATGCATCGGCTTAGCCTAACGAGGGGGTTGACGGCAGTCCGAAGCCGGTCAGGCCGAGATCGGCGTGCACAGCTCCACCAGCACGCCATCCGGGCAGCGGACGTAAGAGACCACCTGCCCCCACGGCTTGTGAGCAGGCGCCGCCAGCTCCTTCGCGCCCGCCGCGAGCGCCCGCGCGTGCGCGGCGGCCACGTCCTGTGTCACCAGCGCGATCTCGAAGCCGAGCGGCCGCACCGAATCGTGCGCGGCGACGTGGCCGCCGGGAAAGTTCAGGTCGCCGAGCGCGTGGGCGGCGAAGGCGAGCGCGGTGTCGCCGGTGTCGAGCTCGCCGTAGGTGCCCGACTCGTGCAGGAAGCGTTGCCGCAGGCCGAACGCCGACTCGAAGAACGCGAGCGAGGCTGCGACGTCGGGCACGTAGACGATGGTGTAGCCGAATTTCATGGCGGGTCCTGGGGCGCAGACGAGACGTCAGTGGTGGGAGCGGCGGGTGCGGCGATGTCGCCGCCCCCGTCCGCCTTCGGCTCAGTCCGCCGCCGAGTGGCAGGCGACGCAGAGCTTGTTGCCTTCGGTGTCCCGAAGGTAGGCGCCATAGTAGTTCGGGTGGTAGTGCGGTCGCAGCCCGGGCGCTCCCTCGCAGGTGCCGCCGTTCGCCAGCGCGACCGCATGGGCCCGGTCGACCGCCTCGCGGCTCGACGCGAGGAGCGCCACCATCTGGCCGTTGCCGGGATCGTGGGGCCGACCGTCGAACGGCGCGCCGATCAGGAACAGCGGCCGGGGATCGGGGGCGGACTGCCATCCCGCCCACGGTCGCTGCGGTTCACAGAACCGCTCCCGGATGCCCAGGACAGGCATGAGCGCGCGGTAGAAGGCGAGCGCGCGGTCGAAGTCGGCGACGCCGATGAAGACGTGGGAGAGCATGGACGGGGCTCGTCGTCGA
>CAIUGQ010000141.1 GCA_903898725.1 uncultured Burkholderiales bacterium
CCGCAGCGGGCGGGACCGGCGCACCGCCCGCCCCGCCCCCTGCCCCCGCTGCGCGCCGGGCGTCGATCTCGGCGTTGATCGCCGCGAAGGTCCTGCGCTGCGCCGGGTCGAGCGCTTCGGCGATCTGGGTGCGCATCGCCTCGCGGTTGCGCTCGACGAGCTTCGGGCGCTCGGCCTCGTCGGCATCGCGCACGGCCGCGAAGCGTTCGCGGGCCGCTGCGAACGCGGCGTCGATCCGCTGCCGCTGGGCGTCGGTGGGCGCGAGCTCGCGCTCGAGCCGATCCCGATAGGCCTGCAGTCCGCCGCCGCCGGCCTGCGCATGGGCCTCGGGCAGCCAGGCCGACAGCGCCGCGACGACCGGCACCGGCAGCCCCGCCGCCTTCGGCGCGTCGCTCCAGCCCGGCGGGCGGAAACGCAGTGCAGCGTTCGGCACCCGCAGCGCGTCGTTGCGCACGTCGGTCACGATCCGCACGTTCGCGGTCATGCCCGGCAGCAGCTGCTGCTGTTCGTTGTCGGCCGACACCACCGCGGTGTAGGTGATGACGTTCTGCTCGCTCTTCGAGGCCTTGCGCACCTGCATGACCGCGCCCTCGAAGTTGCGGCCCGGAAACGCATCGACGGTGAAGGTGGTGCGCTGACCGACCCGCAGCCGGGCCACCTCGGCCTCGTCGATCGACACCTCGACCTGCATGTCGCGCAGGTTCTGCGCGATCAGGAACAGCTCGGGGGCCGCCAGGCTGACGGCGACCGTCTGGCCCGGCTCGATGGAGCGCTTGATGACGACGCCGTCGACCGGCGCCCGGATGACGGTGCGCCCGAGGTCCACGCGGGCCGAGGCGAGCTGCGCCTCGCGCTGCTGCACCGTCGCGCGCGCATTGCGCACCTGGGCGTCCCAGAGGTCGATCTGCGCGGCGGCCGACGCGACGTCCTGCTCGAGCGCGCGCGCCACCGAGCGGGCCTTGTCGCGCTCGGCCGGCGAGATGAAGTTGCGCGCGACCAGATCCTGCTTGCGCTCGAAGTCGCGGATCGCCTCATCGTAGTTGATCGTCGCCCGTGCGAGGTCGGAGCGGCGCGCGGCCAGCGTCGCCTGCTGCACGCCCACCTGGGCGCGTGCCGCCTCGAGGTCGGCCTCGGCCTGGCGCACGCGGTACTCGAAGGTCTCGGGGTCGATGCGCGCGAGCACCTGACCCTTGCGGACCTCGGCGTTGAAGTCGGTGAGGACCTCGCGGATCTGGCCGGACACCTGGGAGCTGACCTGCACCTGCACGGTGGCGGCGAGCGTGCCCGAGGCAGCGACCGTCGCGGTCAGCGTCCCGCGCTCGATCTTCGCGGTGCGCAACTGCGGCGCGTCGGCCGCGACCCGCTGCTGCCACCACCACCAGCCGCCGCCGCCGAGCAGGCCGGCCACGATCAGCCCACCGATCCAGGTTCGCGCAGTCATCGTCGATCGAGTATACGGGGGCGCAAAGGGGAGCAGACCGCGGGGCAGACCGGGAGGCACGCCGCCGGACCAGGCCGGCCGGCGCGCCGACCCCTCACTTCAGCAGACCCTCGGCCTTCAGCGCCGCCTGCACCCCCGGCCGCGCGGCCACCCGGCCCATGTACGCCTGCAGGTTCGGATAGGCGTCGAGCGGCATGCCCACGAAGTTCGTCCAGTTGACGACGGTGAACAG
>CAIUGQ010000142.1 GCA_903898725.1 uncultured Burkholderiales bacterium
AGCACGCGGTCGAGGCCGTTGACCGCGTCGATCGGCATGCCGAGCCACGGCACGCCCGGCATCCTCGCCGCGAGCGACGCATCGGCGACTCGCGGCCGGCAGTCGACGTTCTCGCTGCCGAGCCCGCGGACCACGCGCCCGAGCAGGTGGAGTTCCTCGAGCGTGGACTGCGGCGAGGCCAGCGCGCCCACTGCGGCCGCGCCATGCTTGGCCCGGACACCGCCCAGGGCGTGAGCGGCGTAGTCGAGGGCTGCCTGCCACTCGACCTCATGCCACTTCCCGTCCTGCTTGAGCATCGGCCGCTCGAGGCGTTCCGCCGAATTCAACCCTTCGTACGAGAAGCGGTCCCGGTCGGAGATCCAGCACTCGTTGACCGACTCGTTCTCCAGCGGCAGCACGCGCATCACCGCGTTCTGCTTGACCTGCACGACCAGGTTCGAGCCGAGCGAGTCATGGGGCGCCACCGACTTGCGGCGCGACAGCTCCCAGGTTCGCGCGCTGTAGCGGAACGGCTTGGAGGTCAGCGCACCCACCGGGCAGACGTCGATCATGTTGCCCGACAGCTCGGACTCCACGCCCCGCCCCACGAAGCTCATGATCTCGGAGTGCTCGCCGCGCCCGGCCATGCCGAGCTCCATCACGCCGGCGACTTCCTGGCCGAAGCGCACGCACCGCGTGCAGTGGATGCAGCGCGCCATCTCCTCGGCCGAGATCAGCGGACCGACCGACTTGTGGAAGACGACCCGCTTCTCCTCGGTGTATCGCGAGGCCGAGGGACCGTAGCCGACCGCGAGATCCTGGAGCTGGCATTCGCCGCCCTGGTCGCAGATCGGGCAGTCGAGCGGGTGGTTGATCAGCAGGAACTCCATCACGCCCTTCTGGGCCTTGACGGCTTTCTCCGACTTCGTCCACACCTTCATGCCCTGCGAGACGGGCGTCGCGCAGGCCGGCAGCGGCTTGGGCGCCTTCTCCACCTCGACCAGGCACATGCGGCAGTTCGCCGCGATCGACAGCTTCTTGTGATAGCAGAAATGCGGCACGTAGATGTCGAGCGCGTTGGCCGCATGCATGACCATGCTGCCCTCGGCCACTTCGACCTTCTTGCCGTCGACTTCGATCTCGACCATGGATGTGCTCAGACGTAGGCCGGCACGACGCAGCGCTTGTGCTCGACGTGGTGCTCGAATTCGGACCAGTAGTGCTTCAGGAAGGCCTTGACGGGCATCGCGGCGGCATCGCCGAGCGCGCAGATCGTCCGACCCTGGATGTTGTCGGCGACTTCGCCGAGCCGCACGAGGTCTTCCTTCGTGCCTTCGCCATGCTCGATCCGGTGGACCATGCGCCAGAGCCAGCCGGTGCCCTCGCGGCACGGCGTGCACTGACCACAGGATTCCTCGTAATAGAAGTACGAGAGCCGCAGCAGCGACTTCACCGCGCAGCGCGTCTCGTCCATCACGATGACCGCACCGGAGCCGAGCATCGAACCCGCCTTCGAGATCGAGTCGTAGTCCATGTCGGTGGCCATCATGATCTCGGCCGGCAGCACCGGCATCGACGAGCCGCCCGGGATCACCATCTTCAGCTTGCGGCCACCGCGCATGCCGCCGGCGAGCTCGAGCAGCTTCGCGAACGGCGTGCCCAGCGGTATCTCGTAGTTGCCCGGCTTCTCGACATCGCCCGAGACCGAGAAGATCTTGGTGCCGCCGTTGTTGGGCTTGCCGACCGCGAGGAAGTTCGCGCCGCCGTTGCGGATGATCCACGGCACCGCAGCGAAGGTCTCGGTGTTGTTGATCGTCGTGGGCTTGCCGTACAGGCCGTAGCTCGCGGGGAACGGCGGCTTGAAGCGCGGCTGCCCCTTCTTGCCCTCGAGCGATTCGAGCAGTGCCGTCTCC
>CAIUGQ010000143.1 GCA_903898725.1 uncultured Burkholderiales bacterium
GCCACGCAGCTCGCCGCCGGGACCCAGGCCTCGGTGGTCGACGGCGGCCGGCTCATGGAGCGGGCGGTCGCGACGATGGACGAGATCTCGACCAGCTCGCGGCGCATCGCCGAGATCACCGGCGTGATCGACGGCATCGCCTTCCAGACCAACATCCTCGCGCTGAACGCCGCGGTCGAGGCCGCCCGCGCGGGCGAGCAGGGGCGCGGCTTCGCGGTCGTCGCCAGCGAAGTGCGCAGCCTCGCGCAGCGCTCGGCGACGGCGGCGCGCGAGGTCAAGCAGCTGATCGATGCCAGCGCCGCCCGGATCGACGAGGGTGCGGCGCTGGTCAAGGAAGCAGGCGCGCGCGTGGCGCAGACGGTCGAGCAGGTCGGGCGGATGTCGGGCCTGATCGGCGAGGTCGCGGGTGCGGCGCGCGAACAGACCAGCGGGATCGACGCGGTCCACCGCGCGGTCGCCGAGCTCGACGAGCTCACGCAGCGCAATGCCGCGATGGCCGAGGAATCGACGGCCGGTGCCGAGGCGCTCAACGAGAGCGCGCGGGCCCTGGTCGGGACGGTCGGCGCGTTCCGCGTCGGCGGCGAGGCCGTGCACGCCTGAGCGGGTGCCGCGCCCGCGCGCTGCCGACCCGGCCCGCGTCGCGGGGTCCCGTGACGCCGTGCCTGCGAACGCCTACGATCGGCCTCGAGGGCGGCATCCCGCCCCCCACGAGGAGACCCCCATGCTCAGGCTGCTGATCGCCGTCGACGGTTCGGAACACGCACGCAACGCCATCGATGCCGCCGCGCGGCTCGGACGCGAAGGCGAGGTCGAGGCGGTGCTCGTGCACATCCGCGAAGGCCACACGTATCACGGTGACCTGACGCCGCGCGACTACGAGCGGATCGCCGAGCAGGCACTGGCGCAGCAGTCGCAGGTGCTCGAGGGCGCGCTCGCCCATGCCCTCAAGGCGGGCCTCGCGCGCGTCGAGACGCTCGGCGAGGAAGGCACGCCGGACGTCGACATCCCGCGCATCGCCACGCTGCGTGCGGCCGACATGATCGTGATGGGCACGCGCGGGCTGGCGGCGGTCAGCGCGCTGCTGCTCGGCTCGACCGCGCAGCGCGTGGTGCACAACGCGACCGTGCCGGTGCTGCTCGTGAAGTGAGGTGACGGGCGGGCGGGCCCGCCTCGATGCGCCTCAGTGCGTCGCGCCGCGTCCCTGCTCGAAGAAGAAGCGCAGCATCTCGCCAGTGGCGTCGGGACCGCTCGGGTCGGTGTAGGAGCCCGCGCGCAGGCCGCCCGACCAGGCGTGGCCCGCGCCATGCACGACCCAGTGCTCGACCTCGGGCCGCCCGCCTTCGGCGGCATGCAGGTGGCGGGTCCAGCGACGGCCCTCGCCCGCCGAGCCCTGCTCGCTGCGGTCGGGCGCGCCCTGGGTCGCTGCGGCCACCACGCGCCCGCCGTTGTCGGGGTGCACGGTCGCGTCGCGATCGCCATGGAAGACGATGGTCGGCACCGTGACCGCCATGCCCTGCGTTCCCGCGGAGATCGTGTGAAAACGTGGTGCTCGGTGTGAGAATAGCGGAGGCCAAGTCAGTCGAGCGGAGAGCGTGATGCGACACATCGAGGGGGCGGATCGGATGCAGGAAAGCCTGCTGCCGGAGTCCCTTGATGACTACGTCGATGCCGACGATCCGGTGCGCGTGATCGACGCGTACGTCGACACGCTGGAGCTCGCGGCGCTGGGCTTCTCGAAGGCGCAACCCAAGCTGACCGGGCGCAAGCCGTACAACCCGGCTGACCTGCTGAAGCTGTACGTGTATGGGTACCTGAACCGCGTGAGCTCGAGCCGCAGGCTCGAGCGCGAGTGCGCCCGCAACGTCGAGCTGATGTGGCTGCTGAGGCGTCTGCGGCCGGATTTCAAGACGATCGCGGACTTCCGGCGCGAGAACGCGGCGGCGCTGCAAGCGGCGTGTGCGGCGTTCGTGGAGTTCTGCCGCCGTGGCGGCTTGCTGGGTGGCAAGCGGGTAGGCATCGACGGCAGCAAGTTCAAGGCCGCTGCCAGCGTTGATCGGGTCATGCGGCGCGCGCAGGTGAGCCGGGATCGGGCCGAGATCGAGCAGCGGATCGCGGCGTACCTGGAGCAGTTGGACCGGGCCGACGAACAGGGCGCCGACGGCGCCGCGCTCGAGCGCGCCCAGGTGCAGCAGGCGCTGGAGCGGCTCAAGCGCCGTGGCGAGCGGCTCGATCGCTTCGAGCAGGCGATGAACGAGGGCGAGCGCGACGAGCACTGCGAGACCGAGCCGCAGGCGCGGCTGATGCGATCGGGCCGCGAGGGCACGGTGCTGGGCTACAACGTGCAGAGCGCCGTCGACGACGCGAGCGGCGTGATCGTGCATCACGAGGTGACGCAAGAGCCTGGCGACACGCGCTCGTTGTTGCCCACGGCGCAGGGCGCGCAGCGCGCGCTCGAGGCGCGCACGCTCGAGGTGCTGGCCGACGCGGGCTACGCCAACGGCGAGCATCTGCAGCGATGCGAGGACATCGGGATCACAGCCACGGTGCCGAGGCGGGAGATTCCCGGCGTGCCGCCGGACCGAGTGCAAAAGGCACAGTTCCGCTACGACGCCGAGCGCGACTGCTTCGTGTGCCCGGCAGGACAGTTGCTCGCGCGCAAGACCAAGAGCGAGCGGCGAAAGCTGCACATCTACAGCCGTAGCGGCTGCGAGAGCTGCCCGCTGAGCCCTCAATGTGCGCCCGGCGGCAGCCGCAGCGTGACCCGCCACTTCTACGAGCAGGCCTACGAGCGCTCGCAGGCGCGGCTGCAGGCGGACCCGACGCTGATGGGCCAGCGCATGGCGATCGCGGAACGGCCGTTTGCGACGCTCAAGCAAGCAATGGGACTCAGGCGCTTCGGTTGCCGAGGGTTGCAGGCTGCGAAAGCGGAAATGGCGATCGCGGTTCTGGGCTACAACCTGAAGACGATGATCGGACGACTGGGCGTGCAACGAATGCTGGCCGCGCTGGCGTGAGCCGGCTTGTTTCGGCACGAACCGACCTGACCGCTTGACTAAGTTCTTGCTCGAATCGAAGCAACCCCGCGCCACGATTTGGTTTTCACACGATCTCCGCGGGAACGCCGCCCCGCATCGCCGAGAGCGCGTCGGGCAGGCTGGTGGCGGCGCCGGGTGCGAGCCCCGAGTGCACGCCCACTGCGGCGAACAGCTCCGGCCAGCAGGCGGCGACCACGGCGGCCATCGCGCCGCCGGCCGACAGTCCGGCGATGTAGACGCGGCGCGGGTCGATGCCGTGGCGGGCGACGATCGCCTGCGTCATCGACGCGATCAGCGCGGGCTCGCCGCGATGGCGCTGCTGGTGGGTGTGCTTGAACCAGTTCCAGCAGCCCTGCGGGTTCGCCTTGCGCGACTGCGCGGGGTACAGCACGAAGAAGCCCTGGTCGCGGGCCCGCGCGTTCATGCCGGTGCCGGCGGCGAAGTCGTCCGGGTCCTGGGTGCAGCCGTGCAGCATCACCACCAGCGGCAGTGCCCGGCCGGCCGCGCCGGGCGGCACGTAGAGCTTGTGGTCGCGCGAAAGGCCGGCGTGGGTGTGCGTGCCGGCGATGAAGGCGCCGTCGTCGTCGGGCGCGGCCGGGGCCTCCCGGGACGGGACCTCGACGATGCAGCCTTCGAGCACCTCGCCGATGCAGCCCTCGAGGACTTCGCCGGCTGCGCCCGCGCGGCGCTCGGTGGCCGGCGCGGAGGCATCGCCGAGGGCGCGCTGGATCACGCGGGTGGCCTCGCCGAGGCGACCCGCGCGGGTCAGGCGGGTGGCCTCGCGCATCAGATCCTGGAACGTCGTGTGCATCGTGGCCTTGGGGTATGGAGAGCGGGAGGGTCAGCGCAGCCGGGCGGCCAGCGCGTCCCGGACGGCGGGGCTGGCATGGAACGCGCCCAGCACCTGGATCGATTCGATGGTGGCGAGCGCGAGCTCGGCGCTCACGTCGTCGGCGATGA
>CAIUGQ010000144.1 GCA_903898725.1 uncultured Burkholderiales bacterium
CCGACGTCCCGGCGATCACCGAGACCGGCGTGAAGGTCGAGCTGCCCGCCGGCGGCTGGGGCATCACCTTCCCGAAGGGCACGCCCGCGCCGATCCTCGCGCAGGTCAGCGCCGCGCTCGAGAAGACGCTCGCCGAGCCCGAGACCCGCGAGAAGCTGATGCGCGCGAGCGTCGTCGCACTCTGGACGCCGCCCGCCGACTACCGCCGCGCGCTCGACGGCGCCCGCGTCTACTCCGGCGACCTGCTGCGCTCGATCGGCATGAAGGAAGGCTCATGATCCCTGGTGTCCTGCGTCCGCTGGAAGGCGTGCGCGTCGTCGAGTTCTGTCACGTCGCGGCCGGCCCGTTCTGCGGGATGCTGCTGGCCGACTTCGGTGCGGAGGTGGTGAAGGTCGAGCCGCCCGACGGCGACGCGATGCGCCAGTGGCCGCCGATCACCGGCGGCTTCTCCGAGAACTTCGCGTCGATCAACCGCGGCAAGCGCTCGGTCGCGCTCGACCTCAAGGACCCGGCCGCGCGCGACGCGGCGCGCGCGCTGGTGCTCGAGGCCGACGTGCTGATCGAGAACAGCCGACCCGGCGTGATGTCGCGCCTGGGCCTGGGCTGGGACTGGTTCGGCGAGCGCAAGCCCTCGCTCGTCTACTGCTCGATCTCGGCCTTCGGCCAGGACGGCCCGCGCGGCGCGGAGGGTGGCTTCGACCTCACGATCCAGGCGGCCGCGGGCGTCATGAGCGTGACCGGCGAGCCCGACGGTGCACCGGTCAAGGCGGGCGTGCCGCTGGTGGACTTCGGTGCCGGCCTCTACGCGGCGTTCACGATCGCGTCGCTGCTGGCGCGGGTGCGGGCGGGCGGCGCGGGCGGTCACGTCGACGTGCCGATGTTCGCGACCACGATCGCGATGTCGGCGCTGCAGACGAGCGAGTACTTCGGCACCGGCCGCAATCCGCGCAAGCTCGGCTCGGCGCATCCGCGCAACGCGCCCTACCAGGCGTTCCGCGCGTCCGACGGTTTCTTCGCGATCGCGGCGGGCAACAACAAGCTGTGGCAGCAGGTCTGCGAGATCGCGGGCACGCCCGAGCTGCTCGCCGATCCGCGCTTCACCACGCCCACGCAGCGCGCCGCCCACCAGGACGCGCTGCGCGAGCTGCTGGAGGTGCGCTTCACGCAGGACACCGCCGCCGCGTGGCTCGGTCGCTTCGCGCCCGCGGGCGTGCCCAGCGCGCCGATCAACGGCTACGCCGAGGCGCTCGCCGATCCGCAGACCGGGCACCTCGGGCTGGTGCGCCCGATGACGCTGCCCAACGGCGTCGAGACCCGCACCGTGGGCTGCCCGGTGCGGCTCGACGGCCAGGTGGTGCCGGTCGACACCCGCCCGCCCGCGCTCGGCGAGCACACCGCCGCGGTGCTCGACCCGATCCGCGCGCGTCGCTGACCGCGCCGCCCGCCGACCCGACCCGACCCGACACGACGACCACCCGCACACGCCCGCCGCCCGCCGACCACACGCCCGACGAGGCCCCCCGAACGAGGACACCATGACCCCCACCGACCGCCACGACCCGATCGACCCGCTGCGCCCGCTGCGCGACTTCGTCGTCGGCATGACCCGGCTCGTCGAGCGCACCTCCGACGAACCGGCGCTGCTCGCCGAGGGCCGCACGCTGCTCGCCACGCTGATCGCCGACGATCGCTGGCTGCCCGAGTCCTGCTCGCAGGCCGACCCCGGCGTCTACCGTCAGTACCTGCTGCACTGCGACCCGCTGGAGCGCTTCTCGGTGGTCAGCTTCTGCTGGGGACCGGGCGCACGCACGCCGGTGCACGACCACACGGTCTGGGGCCTGGTGGGCGTGCTGCGCGGCGCCGAGGCCTGCCGCGAGTACGCGCCCGAGGGCGCGGCGGTGGTCGACCGCGGCCACGAGCACGTGATGCGCCCGGGGATGATCGAGGCGGTGTCCCCGACCGTGGGCGACTGGCACGTCGTCGCCAACGCGATGCCCGACAGCACCTCGGTCAGCATCCACGTCTACGGCGCGAACATCGGCGCGGTGCGCCGTCACCGGGTCGACGCGCAGTCGGGGGCGATCCTCGACTTCATCTCGGGCTACACGGGGCCCTCCACGCCCAACCTGTGGGACCGCTCGGCCGCGGTCGCCGCCGCCGCGCGATGAGCAGCGACCTGCCCGTGCCGGGGCGCGCGCTGCGCACCGACCCGACCGTACCCGTCGGCCCGGAGGCGACGCTGCGCATCGCCGAGGGCATCGCCTGGATCGAGCTCGACCGGCCGGCGCGCGGCAACGCGCTGTCGGCGCAGATGGTCGAGACGCTGCTGGGCGCGATGCGCATCGCCTGCAGCGACGCGTCGGTGCACACCATCGCCTTCGCCGCGTCGGGCCGCCACTTCTGCACCGGCTTCGACCTCGGCGGGCTCGAGGACATCGGCGAGGGCGAGCTGCTGCTGCGCTTCGTGCGCGTCGAGACGCTGCTCGATGCGGTCTGGCGCGCGCCGGTGCGCACCGTCGCGATCGCGACCGGCCGCGCTTGGGGCGCGGGCGCGGACCTGTTCGCCGCCTGCGACCTGCGCATCGCGGCCGCCGACGCGAGCTTCCGCTTCCCCGGCGCGGCCTTCGGCATCGTGCTCGGCACGCGCCGGCTGGCCGAGCGCGTCGGCACCGAGCGCGCCCGCCAGTGGGTCACGACCGGCGCCACGCTCGATGCGGACACCGCCACGGCGGCCGGCCTCGCCAGCCGGATCGCGGCACCCGGTGACGGCAGCACGACCTTCGATGCCTGGCGCGAGGCGCTCGCCGACGGCCCGGCGGTGGACCGCGAGACGCTGGCTGCGATCCGCGCTGCGAGCCGCCCGGCCGGCGGGCCCGGCGGCGACGCGCTCGCCGATGCCGACCTCGCGGCGCTGGTCCGCTCGGCGGCCCGCCCGGGCCTGAAGGCCCGCATCCTCGCCTACCGCGAACGCTCGCGCGCGGCGCCCCGGGCCGGCGACTGAACCGGCGCCGCGGCACGCCGCGGGGCCACGATGGCGACCACGACAGCGATCACGACAACAACGATGACAACAACGACAGGGAGCAGCAGCATGGAGATGGTCAAGGTCACCCACAACGCGGACGGCACGACGCTCATCGCGATCGACCGCCCGAAGCGCAAGAACGCGATCTGCGCGGTCACCGCGATCGAGCTGCAGCAGGCGTTCGCCGAGTTCGACCGGATGGACTCGCAGCGCGTCGCGGTCGTCACCGGCAGCGGCGACGACGCCTTCTCCTCGGGCGCCGACGTCTCGAACATCCCGGAGCTCTGGCGCTGCATCCCGACGGTGGGCATCACCACCGAGAAACCGGTCATCGCCGCGGTCGGCGGCTGGTGCGTCGGTGGCGCGCTGGTGCTGGTGATGATGTGCGACCTGCTGGTGGCGGCCGACAACGCGAAGTTCTCGTACCCCGAGGCCAAGCTCGGCTTCACCGGCGGACTGATCTCGGCCCTGCCCTCGCGCATTCCGCACAAGATCGCGATGGAGCTGATCATGCTGTGCAACACCATCGATGCGAAGCGTGCCTACGAGGTGGGCTTCGCCAACCGCGTGGTGCCCACCGGCACGCAGGTCGAGGCGGCGATGGCGATGGCACGCGAGATCGCGACCTTCGCGCCGCTGGTGCTCAAGACGATCAAGCGCTTCGTCGTCGAGGGCGTGATGCCGCAGGGGCCGTCCGAACTGATGGCCAAGGCCGCGCGCGACCTCGCCGCCGTGCGCGAGAGCGACGACGGCAAGGAAGGCCAGCGCGCCTTCCTCGAGAAGCGCGCGCCGAAGTGGACCGGACATTGAGCGAGGAGACCCCGACATGAGCCACGACTCCACCCGCCGCTCGCTGCTGGCGGCGGCTGCCGCCGCATCGACCTCGGCCGCGCTGTCCTCGGCCGGCGCAGGTGCCGCGCTCGCCGCGCTCGCGACCGTCGCCCCCGCCGCACACGCCCAGGGCCGCTGGCCCGACCGCCCGCTCAAGCTCGTTGTCCCCTACCCGCCCGGCGGCAACGCCGACGCGATCGGGCGCTGGGCGGCCGAGCGGCTGTCGGCCGGTCTCGGCCAGCAGGTGGTGGTCGAGAACCGCGCCGGCGCCGGCGCCTCGATCGGCGCGCAGGCGGTGGCCCGCTCGGCACCCGACGGCTACACGCTGCTGCTGGCCCCGACCGCGGTGATGGCGATCACGCAGCACCTGCGCAAGATCCCCTACGACCCCGAGGCCGACTTCGCGCCGATCTGCTGCCTGTCGAACAGCTACGGCCTGGTCGCCGCCCGCCGCGACCTGCCGGCCACGACCTTCGCCGAGTTCATCCCGATCGCCAAGGCCGCGCCGGGCAAGTTCACCTTCGGTTCGGTGGGCCTGGGCACCGCGACGCACCTGACCGGCGAAATTGCGGCGCTGCGCGGCGGCATCAAGCTGCTGCACGTCCCGTACAAGGGCTCGGCCGAATCGCTGACCGACCTGGTGGCCGGCCGCATCGACCTGATCTTCGACCCGGTCGCGCTGCAGCAGGTCAAGGCCGGCACCGTCAAGGCACTCGCCGCCACCTCGTCGGTGCGCCACCCCGAGCTGCCCGACGTGCCCACGCTCAAGGAGCAGGGCATCGAGATGCCCGACAGCGGCTGGTTCGGCCTGTTCGCGCCCAAGGGCACGCCGCCCGATGCGATCACGCGGATGGCCGGCGAGCTCGAGCGCGCGCTCGCCGCGCCCGGCACGCGCGAGACGCTGGTGAAGTTCGGCCAGCACCCCCAGTACATCGCCCCCGAGGCCTTCGCCGCACGCGTGAAGGCCGACACCGTGATGTTCCGCGACCTGATCGCGCAGGCCGGCATCAAGCTCGACTGACCGGCACGAGGAGAGACGAATGAACGACCGATCCCCCGCGATCCACGTGCAGCGCTCGGTGCGCGAGCGCGTCGGCGAGGCCGAGTGGCAGGCCCGCGTCGACCTGGCGGCCTGCTACCGGCTGGTGGCCGACCTCGGCGTGACCGAGATGATCGCCAACCACATCTCGGTGCGCGTGCCCGGCCACGACGACCAGTTCCTGCTGAACCCGTACGGCCTGCTCTACGAGCAGATGACGGCGTCGAGCATGGTCAAGGTCGACCACGCCGGCAACGTGCTGCTCGACGAGACCGGCCTGGGCGTGAACCGCGCCGGCTGGGTGATCCACGACTGCGTGCACCGCGCGCGCCCCGACGTGCACGCGATCGCGCACACGCATTCGCTCGCCGGCATGGCGGTGTCGGCGATGACCTGCGGGCTGCTGCCGCTCGCGCAGAGCTCGATGCGCTTCGTCGACGTGGCGTACCACGACTACGAGGGCCTGGCGCTGCGTACCGAGGAGCAGGCGCGGCTGGTCGCCTCGCTCGGCGACCGCGAGGTGATGATCCTGCGCAACCACGGGCTGCTCGCCTGCGCGCCCTCGATCCCGCAGGTCTTCAACAACCTGTGGCGACTCGAGCGCGCCTGCGAGCTGCAGGTCATGGCGCTGTCGTGCAACACCGAGCTGCGCATGCCCGAGCCCGAGGCGGTGCGCTACACCAACGAGCAGTTCCGCGCCGGCATCCAGAAGATGCCGCTCGGCATGCGCGAATGGCCGGCGCTGCTGCGCAAGCTCGACCGCATGGACCCGTCGTTCCGCGACTGAGCCCGTCCGGCTTCACGATCCGACCCGCGTTCAGACGCACCCACGCCCCCCAGTCCCCACGGCCCACCCATGACCCCTTCGATGACCGATCCCAAGGCGTTCGCCGGCATCCGCGTGCTCGACTTCACGCACGTGCTCGCCGGCCCCTACGCCACCTCGCAGATCGCGATGCAGGGCGCCGACGTGATCAAGATCGAGCCGCGCACCGGCGACGGCATGCGCCTGACGCCGGTCTCGCGCGAATGGTCCGAGCGCGGCCTCGGGCCCGCCTGGATGGCGGTCAACGCGAACAAGCGCAGCATCACGCTCGACCTCGCGAAGGACGAGGCCAAGCGGATCGTGCACCGGCTCGCCGAGGGCGCCGACGTGGTCGTCTCCAACTTCCGTCCGGGCGTGATGGACAAGCTCGGCATCGGCTGGGAGGCGCTGTCGGCGATCAATCCGCGCCTGATCTACGTCGAGCTCTCGGGCTTCGGCTCGACCGGTCCCGAGCGCCGCACCGCGAGCTTCGACGGCAAGATCCAGGCGATGTCGGGGCTGATGACCCTGACCGGCGAGACGGTCAACGGCCCGATGCGCGCCGGCTTCGCCGCGGCCGACGTCGCCACCGGCATCACCGGTGCCTTCGCGATCGCGACCGCCCTCTTCCAGCGCACCCACACCGGACGGGGCCAGTTCGTCGACGTCGCGATGCTCGACTCGATGCTCGGCTTCCTCAACGGGCAGATCGCCGAGTGGCTGAACACCGGCTACCGGCATCCGCAGTACGGCAACCGCTCGGTGAGCATGAAGCCGACCGCCGACCGCTTCCGCTGCGGCGAGGGCTTCATCGTGCTGGCCGTGCTGACCGAGCCGCAGTTCCAGCGGCTGATGACGACGCTCGGCCGCGCCGATGCGCTCGCCGACCCGCGCTTCGCCGACTGGTTCACGCGGATGGAGCACGACGGTGCGCTGCGCGAGGTCATCGAGGGCGCGTTCGCCGAGGGCACGCCCGAGCAGTGGGTGGCCCGGCTCACCGAGGCCGACGTGCCCTGCGCGCGCGTCACCTCGCTGCCCGACATCGTCACGCACCCGCAGCTCGCGCACCGTGGCTACCTGCAGCAGGCCGAGACGCCCTACGGGCCGGTGACGCTGGCCGGTCCGGCGTTCCGTTTCGCGCATGGCAACGGCGGCATCGACCGTCCGCTGGCGACCCTCGGCATGCACACCGACGAAGTGCTCGCCGAGCTCGGCTACGATGCCGCGGGGATCGCCGCGCTGCGCGAGGCAGGGGTGGTCTGACGCGTCGGGGCCGGTGCGCCGACGGACACTGGACGAAGCCGCGCGGGCGCCCGCGCCGATCGAGGAGTCATGATGAGCATTCCGTACGAAGACCTGTGCCTGTACATCGACGGCGAGTTCGTCAGCGGCGGCGGCCGCCGCGAGCAGGACGTGCACGACCCGTCCACCGGCTCGGTCATCGGCCGCCTGCCGCATGCCACGCCCGCCGACCTCGACCGAGCGCTCGGCGCGGCGCAGCGCGCCTTCGAGACCTGGAAGACGGTGTCGCCGCTCGAGCGCAGCCGCATCCTGCGCCGCGTCGCCGAGCTCACCCGCGAGCGCGTGCAGGCGATCGCCCGCAACCTCACGCTCGACCAGGGCAAGCCGCTGGCCGAGGCGGTGAGCGAGCTCACGCGCTGCGCCGACCATTGCGACTGGCACGCCGAGGAGTGCCGCCGCATCTACGGCCGCGTGATCCCGGCGCGCTTCCCGAACGTGCGTCAGTTCGTGCTGCGCGAGCCGGTCGGCGTGTGCGCCGCGTTCACGCCGTGGAACTTCCCGTACAACCAGGCGATCCGCAAGATCGCCGCCGCCGTCGGTGCGGGCTGCACCATCGTGCTCAAGGGCCCCGAGGACACGCCGAGCGCGGTGGTCGCGATCGCCCGGATGTTCCACGAGGCCGGCCTGCCGCCGGGTGTGCTCAACGTCGTCTGGGGCGTGCCCGCCGAGGTCTCGAAGCACCTGATCGAGTCGCCGATCGTGCGCAAGGTGTCGTTCACCGGCTCCGTGCCGGTGGGCAAGCAGCTCGCCGCGATGGCCGGCGCGCACATGAAGCGCGTGACCATGGAGCTCGGCGGGCACTCTCCGGTCATCGTCTGCGAGGACGCCGACATCGAGCGCGCCGCCGACATGCTGTCGACGCTGAAGTTCGCCAACGCCGGCCAGGTCTGCGTGTCGCCGAACCGGATGTACGTCCACGAGAAGGCCTTCGACCGCTTCATGGCCCGCTTCATCGAGGCGGTGAAGAAGATCAAGGTCGGCCCGGGCCTGGACGCCGACACGCGCATGGGCCCGCTGGCCCACGAGCGCCGCCTGCCCGCGATGGCCGAGATGGTGGAGGACGCCACCGACCGCGGTGCGCGCATCGAGACGGGCGGCGCGCGGATCGGCGACCGCGGCTACTTCTGGGCGCCGACGGTGCTCACCAACGTGCCCGACGAGTCGCGGATCATGACCCAGGAGCCCTTCGGGCCGGTCGTGCCCTGCGTGCCGTTCCGCGACCTCGACGACGCGCTGCGCCGCGCGAACTCGCTGCCCTACGGTCTGTCGTCGTATGCGTTCACGAACTCGACGAAGCACGCGCTGAAGATCCAGAACGGCATCCAGGCCGGACTGGTGAACATCAACCACTTCGGACAGGGGCTGCCGGAGACGCCGTTCGGCGGCATCAAGGACAGCGGCATCGGCAGCGAGGGCGGCACCGAGACCTTCGACGGCTACCTGGTGACGAAGTTCGTCACCCAGATGGACTGAGGCCGATGCGCACGCGGGAGGCCCCGCGTGCCGCCGCGGCGCGCGGGTCAGTCCAGGTAGGGCTCGAGGTAGCGCTCGAGCGCGACCGCGCCTTCGCGCATCAGCGGACGGCGCAGCGCGGGCTCGAGCGTGGCGCGGTCGAGCAGGCCGACCATCATCGCCAGCAGCGTGGTGGCCACCAGGTCCGCGCGCTTGGCGGTCATCGTGGGCACGCGGCTGCGCAGCCCCGCACCGAGCCGCTCGCCCATGCGCTCGAAGCCGGCCCGCTCGATGACCCAGAGCTGCGGCGCAGAGTGCAGCGCTCGACGCAGGCCCTTGACCCCGGTGCGACGCACGCGCAGGTCGAGCAGCTTGTCGGTGATCGAACGGAGCTCGCGCCGCCAGTCCGCGGACGTGCCGAAGGTGCTGAGCATCGGACCGACCTTCTCGTAGCGCTCGGTCTCGATCGACAGCGCGAGGGCTTCGATCAGCGCGTACTTGTCGGGGAAGTAGCGGTACAGCGTCGCGATGTTGACCTGCGCCCGCTCGGCGACCGCCGTGGTGGTCAGTGCGTCGAAGCCCGCGTCGTCCAGCAGCTCGCCGGTGGCACGCAGGATGCGGTTCACCGCCGCACGCGCACGCTGCTGACGCGGCACGGTGCGCATCCGTGCCCCGGACAGCTGCGCGTCGGGCTCCGCTGCGGGAACCGGAGGCGAGGAGAACGGGCCCGGTGCGGGCGTCTTGCCGATGGTTCGCATGGCCTCTCGAGAACACTTCGATTCTATCAGCCCGATGCCGCGCGCACCGGGCATCCACGCCGCGATGAGGCCCATCGCGGTACCGTTGGTCGACCGCGGAGCCGCCGCCGGTCCGTCGCACGCATCCCGAGGAGAACCCGATGACCCGAAGCCACGACGACAACATCCGTCAGGACGTCCGCAACGTCCTGCATCCGTACACGCCGCTCGACAAGATCGCGGTGACCGGCCCGATGGTCATCCGCAAGGGCGATGGCGTCTACGTCGAGGACGACCAGGGCCGCCGCTACCTCGAAGGCATGTCGGGGCTGTGGTGCACCGCGCTCGGCTTCTCCGAGCAGCGGCTGGTCGACGCCGCGATCCGCCAGATGCGCGACCTCCCGTACTACCAGATCTTCGCCGGCCGCTCGAACGAGCCGTCGATCGAGCTGTCCGAGCGGCTGCTCGCGATGACCCGCCACCTCGGCATGGACAAGGCGCTCTATGCGAACTCCGGCTCCGAGGCCAACGACGCCGCGGTCAAGGTGATCTGGTACTACTTCAACGCCGTCGGCAAGCCCGAGAAGAAGAAGCTGATCGCCCGCGAGCGCGGCTACCACGGCGTGACCGTGATGACGGCGAGCCTGACCGGCCTGGCCGGCAACCACGCCGACTTCGACCTGCCGATCGGCCGCGTGCTGCGCACCGGCTGCCCGAGCGCGTATCACTACGCGAAACCCGGCGAGACCGAGGCGCAGCTCGTCGACCGGCTGATGGACGAGCTCGAGGCGCTGATCGCGCGCGAGGGCGCCGACACCATCGCCGCGTTCTTCGCCGAGCCGGTGCAGGGCGCGGGCGGCGTGATCGTGCCGCCGGAGAGCTACTTCCCCAAGCTGCAGGCCCTGCTCAAGAAGCACGACATCCTGCTGGTGGCCGACGAGGTGATCACCGGCTTCGGGCGCACCGGCAGCATGTTCGGCTGCGACACCTACGGCATCCGGCCCGACCTGATGACCGTGGCCAAGGCACTGTCGAGCTCGTACATGCCGATCTCGGCGACGCTGATGTCGTCGCGGATCTACGAGGGCCTGGTCGAGGGCAGCAAGCGCAACGGCTCGTTCGCCCACGGCGTGACCTACGCGGGTCACCCGGTCGCCTCCGCCGTGGCCGTCGAGGCGCTCAAGATCTATGAGGAGCGCGACATCGCCGGCCAGGTCCGCGCGGTGGCGCCGCGCTTCCTGCGCCGCCTGCACGCGCTCGACGCGCATCCGCTGGTGGCGGGTGCCCGGGGCGTGGGCCTGATCGGCGCCGTCGAGCTGGTGCGCGACAAGGCATCGCGCGCGCCCTTCGATCCGGCCAGTGGCGTGCAGGCGCGGCTCGCCGACGCGGTGCTGGAGGAGGGGCTGATCACGCGCTCGCTGCGCGATACGGTCGCGCTGTGCCCGCCGCTGATCATCACCGAACCGCAGATCGACGAGATGTTCGACAAGTTCGAGCGCGCGCTCGAGACGACGCTCGCGTTCGCGCGGTCCAAGGCCATGGTCGACTGAGCGGGCGGGGGCGGTGCCGCCCGCGGGTCCGATCCGGTAGCATCCGGCCGAAGGTCCCGCCGGCTCGCTCCGGCACCGCCCACAGGAGACACCGATGACGCCCGCCGCCCCGTCCTACGACCATGGCACCTCCGACGCCCGACTGATCGGCGAGACGATCGGTCGAGCCTTCGACCGCACGGTCGAGCGGTACCCGGACCGCGAGGCGCTGGTCGTGCCCTACCAGGACGTGCGCTGGACCTGGGCGGAGTTCGGCCGACGCGTCGACGCGCTCGCAGCCGGGCTGCTGGCGCTGGGCCTGGAGCCCGGCGAGCGGGTCGGCATCTGGGCACCGAACTGCGCCGAGTGGGTGCTGACGCAGTTCGCCAGCGCCAAGGCCGGGCTGATCCTGGTGAACATCAACCCGGCCTATCGGCGGGCCGAGCTCGAATACGCGCTGAACAAGGTCGAGTGCAAGGCGCTGGTGCTGGCGCCGGCGCTCAAGACCAGCGACTACCTGGCGATCATCAACGACCTCGCGCCCGAGCTCGCGAGCGCCACGCCGGGCGCGCTGCAGGCCAAGGCACTGCCGGCGCTGCGCGCGGTCGTGCGGCTGGGCTCAGCGCGCACGCCGGGCATGCTGAACTTCGACGACGTGGCTGCGGGCGGCGGCGAGGCCGAGCGCGCGCGCATCGCCGAGCTCGCCGGCACGCTGCAGTTCGACGACCCGATCAACATCCAGTTCACCTCGGGCACCACCGGCTTTCCGAAGGGCGCGACGCTCACCCACCAGAACATCCTGAACAACGGCTTCTTCGTCGCCGAGGCGATCCGCCTGACGCACGAGGACCGGCTGTGCATCCCGGTGCCGCTCTACCACTGCTTCGGCATGGTGATGGGCAACCTCGGCTGCATGACGCATGGCGCGACGATGGTCTATCCGTCGGATGCGTTCGATCCGCTGACCGTGCTGCAGACGGTGCAGGCCGAGCGCTGCACCGCGCTCTACGGCGTGCCGACGATGTTCATCGCCGAGCTCGACCATCCGCGCTTCGCCGAGTTCGACCTGTCGACGCTGCGCACCGGCATCATGGCCGGCTCGCCCTGCCCGGTGGAGGTGATGAAGCGCGTGCAGTCGCAGATGAACATGCGCGAGGTCACCATCGCCTACGGCATGACCGAGACCTCGCCGGTGTCGACGCAGAGCTCGGTCGACGACCCGCTCGAGCGCCGCGTGTCGACGGTGGGGCGCGTGCAGCCGCACATCGAGGTCAAGATCGTCGACACGCAGGGCCGCATCGTGCCGCGCGGCGTCACCGGGGAACTCTGCACGCGCGGCTACTCGGTGATGCGCGGCTACTGGAACGACGACGCGAAGACGGCCGAGGCGATCGATGCGGGCCGCTGGATGCACACCGGCGACCTCGCGACCATGGACGACGAGGGCTACGTGAACATCGTCGGGCGCCTGAAGGACCTGGTGATCCGCGGCGGCGAGAACGTCTACCCGCGCGAGGTCGAGGAGTTCCTCTACCGGCATCCGAAGGTTCAGGACGTGCAGGTGATCGGCGTGCCCGACCCGAAGTACGGCGAGGAACTCTGCGCGTGGGTCAAGCTGCGCGACGGACAGACCGCGACCGCCGAGGAGATCCGCGAGTTCTGCCGCGGTCAGATCGCCCACTACAAGATCCCGCGGCACGTGCGCTTCGTCGACGGCTTCCCGATGACCATCACCGGCAAGGTCCAGAAGTTCGTGATGCGCAAGGAGACGATCGAGGCGCTGGGCCTGGCGGAGCAGAAGACGGCGTAACCTCCGGGGCGGGCGGGTCGTCTCGCCCGCCACGGACACCTCGTCCTCCCCTGATCGATCCACTCGAACGGACCCATGTCGACAGCAGTTCGTCTGGGCCTCGCGGCCGCCGTGCTCGTGATGGCCGCCTCGCCCGCCCGATCGGCCTACATGATCGGGACACTCGACTGGTCGGCCGCGACCTGGCGGACCGAATCGCTGTCGGGCATCGATCCGCCGCCCACGCTGAGCTGGATGTCCGCGCCGACGCTCAACGGCACGGACCCCGCGTTCGCCGTCACGCTCTACACGTCCACCTGCTGCACCCCGTCCACCTATCTGGGCATCGGCGGCGCGTCCGACAGCACGCGCGCGTCGGCCTCCGTCTCGACGCCGTCGTACGGTGGCTCGGCCACGGGCGATGCGGAGGGGCTGTCGGCGACGGCCTACGCCCGCGGCCCGGGCACGCCTTCGCGGCAGTCGTTCGTCATCGTGTCCGGATCCCGGCCGTTCGAGCTGAGCGACCCCGGCGTGGTGACCTTCACCCTGCCCTTCTCCACGCTGGCGGCGGTCCCGGAGGCCGGTGACTTCGCGTCGACGGTCCTCTATGCGACGGTCTACGGCACCGACGGAACGACCGTCGACGCGCAGTCGACCGGATATGCCGTGTCTTCGGTCACGGGCCCCAATGGCGGGACCACCCAGCTGTTGAGCCTGAGCTACACGGGTCTGCAGCCCCGGTCGCAGGGGCGACTCGAGGGCATCCTCCAGATCGACGTCCAGTCGAGTTCGGCCGTCTCCGCGGTGCCCGAGCCGTCCACCTGGGGCATGTGGGCAGGCGGCCTGGCGCTGGCCGTGTGGGCGGCCCGCCGGCGCTCGGGCTCGCGCGGCTGACGGCCTGCCTTCACCGCGCGATGCCCGCGCAGCGCGGGCCGTCGCTGCGGTTCAGAGCAACGGCCCGAGCCGCTGCTCCCCACGCTCGTACACGACGTGCGCGCGCCCGACCAGCAGCGGGTCGACCGTGCCGATCACCGCCGGATCGCGGTTCGTGTAGGGCAGCTTGTGCAGCACGTAGCGCATCGCGTTGACGCGCGCGCGCTTCTTGCAGTCGCTCTTGATGACGGTCCACGGCGAATCGGCGGTGTCGCTGTGGAAGAACATCGCCTCCTTCGCGCGGGTGTACTCGTCCCACTTGTCGAGCGAAGCCATGTCGATCGGGCTGAGCTTCCACTGCTTGAGCGGATGCACCTCGCGCTCCTTGAAGCGGCGACGCTGCTCGGTGCGGCTCACCGAGAACCAGAACTTGATCAGGTGGATGCCGCTGCGCACCCGGTGCCGC
>CAIUGQ010000145.1 GCA_903898725.1 uncultured Burkholderiales bacterium
GATCGCTTCGAGACCGCCGGCGCGCGCATCGTCGCCGCCGCGCCGCCGGGCACCGTCGGGCACACGGTGGGTATCGTGCCGGGCTCGCGGATCTTCGGCGCCGACATGGTCGAGCGCGCCAAGCCGGCGCCCGACGTCTACCTGCTCGCCGCGCGCGCGCTCGGCATCGACGCGGCACGCTGCGCGGTCGTCGAGGACACGCCGACCGGCACCGCCGCGGGCGTGGCCGCCGGCAGCCTGGTGCTCGGCTACTGTGCCCACACCGATGCGCGGGCCCTGCTGGCCGCGGGGGCCCATGCCGTCTTCGACGACATGCGGCGGCTGCCGGCCCTGCTCGCCCGCTGATCCTCGCCCGCTGATCCTCGCCCGCTGATCCTCGTCCCCAGAGCCTTCGCCCCCTGAGCTTTTGCCCCCTGAGCGCCATGCACCCGATCCAGACCAAGCTCGACGTCCGCTCGGACGAGTTCAAGGCCAACACCCGTGCAATGGCCGCGCTGGTCGAGGACCTGCGCGCGAAGCTCGCGGCCGCGGCCGCCGGCGGCGGCGAGACCGCGCGTGCGCGCCATGTCTCGCGCGGCAAGCTGCTGCCGCGCGACCGCGTCGACGCCGAGCGCGCGCGCGGCCAGCAGGTAGACGTCGGGCGCCGGCTTGGCGCGCTCGACCATGTCGGCACCGAAGATCCGCGAGCCCGGCACGATGCCCACCGTGTGTCCGACGGTGCCCGGCGGGGCGGCGGCGACGATGCGCGCGCCGGCGGTCTCGAAGCGATCGAGCAGCCCGGTCGCGCCCAGCGTCACGCGCATCTTCGAGCGGTCGGCGCCCGAGGCCACGGCATGCGGCAGTCCGGTGGCCACCAGCGCGTCGAGCACCTCCGCGACATGCGGCACCGCCTTCACCTCGCGGGCGAGCGCCTCGTCGCGGCGCCGGGCGAAGCCGCCGTACCAGTCGGGCGGCAGCGGCCGGCCGGCGAGCGACTCGATGATCGCCAGCTCTTCGCGCAGCGCCTTCCCCATGAAGGTCCGCATCGTCTGCTCGAGCGTGAACCCCAGGCCCAGCTCGTTGAGCATCGCGGTCAGCACGCCGTTGGTGATCGGCTCGCTGTCGACCAGCACGCCGTCGCAGTCGAACAGCACCGCGTCGAGGCGCACCGCTCAGCCCTTCGCCGGCAGCGGGTGTCCGGGCATCAGGTCGTACGGATGCTTCCAGCCCGGCAGCGCCTCCAGGCGCCGCAGCCATGCGCCGACGGCCGGATAGGTCTTCCAGTCGACGCCGAACTCGTCGTTGAACCACAGGTAGCCGCACAGCGACAGGTCGGCGATCGAGGGCTTGTCGAGCGCCACCCACTCGCGGCCGACGAGCTGCGTGTCGAGCACCTTGATCGCGGTCAGCGCACGCGCCCGGAAGGTCTCGACGACGGCTGGGTTCGGGTCCTTGGACAGCGCCATCAGGAAGCGCAGCGTCGCGGTGTAGCTGGTGAGCTTGTGGTTGTCCCACAGCAGCCAGCGCAGCACTTCGCGCCGCTCCTCCTCGCCGTCCCAGTCGAAGCGGCCGAGACCGTGCGCGAGGTAGTCGAGGATCACGCCCGACTGAGACAGCCGGCGACCGCGGTGCTCGAGCACCGGCACCTCGCCCATCACGTTGACGGCGCGGTAGGCCTCGGTGCGCGTCTCGCCGTTGAAGAAGTCGACGAAGCGCGGCGTCCAGTCGGCGCCGCACAGGTTGAGCATCAGCGCCGCCTTGTAGGCGTTGCCGGACTGGGCGA
>CAIUGQ010000146.1 GCA_903898725.1 uncultured Burkholderiales bacterium
CATCGGCCCGCAGTTCGGTGCCGCGGTCGATGCGGCGATGGCGCTGCGTCCGGAGGACCGTCCGGCCTCGGCCGCCGCCTTCCGCGAACGTCTGGGCCTGGCCGCCGATCCGTTCGAGGCCGAGCGCGCACAGGCGGCGGCCGCGACCGAGCACGACGGCAGCGAGCGCCGCCGCGTCGAGCGCCGCGCCGCCGATCGCAGCCGTGCGCGTCGCATCCTCGGGCTGTCCGTCGCCACCGTGGCGATGGTCGCCGTGCTTGCCGTCAGCATCGGAATGTGGCTGGTCGCCGAGCCGCCGAGCGCACCGTCGGATCTGCCGGTCGACGAGCGGGCCGCGACGCTGCTGCCGCCGGATCCGTCTGCCGGACCGACCTCGGCCGCGCCGCCCAAGCCGGTGCCGCCCAAGCCCGCGACGCTGCGCCTCGCGGTGTCCCCGTGGGCCGAGGTCTGGGTCGACGGCAGCAAGCGGGCGGTCACGCCGCCGACGATGTCGCTGCCGCTGGCGCCCGGCGAGCGCCGCATCGAGCTGCGCAACCCCGGCGGCGAGACCGTCGTGCGACGCGTCGACGTGAAGGCCGGCCAGACGATCGAGCTCGGCCATCGCTTCGCCGCGCCGGAGAAGCGATGATGCGGGGCATGCGCACGATCCTCTCGATGTCGCTGGTGCTGCTGCTGGCCGGCTGCGCCGGTCTGGCCCAGCCGGGTGGCGGGGCCTCGGGTGCGCCGGCTCAGGGCACGACGGGCCCCGGTGCGGCGCCTGCCGTGACGCCCCGGCCCGCCGAGCCCTCGGAAGGCCGCAAGGTCCTCGAGCGCGCGGTCGCCCAGTACGAGCAGGGCAAGTTCGTCGAGGCGATCCGGCTGATCCAGGAGTCGCCCGAGATCGTCGCCGATGGTCCGGCCGTGCGCGCCCAGGCGCTCAAGACGCTGGCCTTCGCGCACTGCGTGGCCGGTCGGCGCCCCGCGTGCCGGCGCAGCTTCGATGCGCTGCTGGTGCTCGACCCGTCGTTCGAGCTCGCACCCGCCGAGTCAGGGCACCCGTCATGGGGCCCCGAGTTCGACCGGGCGCGGGCGGCGGCGAAGGCCGCGCCCGGCGCGGCTGCACCACGCCGCTGAGCGCGCCGCTCCCGGGCTCACTTCCCGAGCAGCACCGAGGGCAGCCAGGTCGCCAGGGGCGGGAACAGCATCACGAGCACCAGCATCAGCAGCCCGAACAGCACGTAGGGCATCACCGCCGCGAAGATCTCGCTGGTCGGGATCTCCTTGGGCGCGACGCTGCGCATCGTGAACAGCAGCATGCCGAAGGGCGGCGTCAGCAGCCCGAGCTGCATGCAGATCAGGAACATCACGCCGAACCACAGCGGGTCCCAGCCGTAGTGCTGCACCAGCGGCATGAAGAAGGGCAGCGTGATCAGCATCATGCTGACCTGGTCGACGAAGCAGCCGAGCACCAGCAGGATGCCCATCATGCCCAGCAGCACCACCCACTGCGACAGCCCCGCGCCCTGCACGAGGCCCACCAGGCCGTTGGTCGCGCCCGAGAACGACAGGATCTGCGAGAAGGTCGTCGCGCCGATGATGATGAACAGGATCACGCCCGAGATCGCGGCGGTGCCCATCAGCGACTTCGCGAGCGCACGCACCGTCACCGCCCGGTAGGCGGCGGCCACGAGCACCGTCGCGGCGGCACCGACCGCGGCCGATTCGGTCGGCGTCGCCCAGCCCGCGGTCATCGACAGGATGACGACCACGAAGATGAAGACCAGTGGCGTCACGTAGATCACCAGCGGGCGCCAGCGCGCCCAGCCGGTGACGCGCTGATGCTCGAAGGTGGGGGCGAGCGTCGGATCGAGGACGCAGCGCCCGACGATCCAGCCGAGGAACAGCACCGACAGCAGCATGCCGGGCACCACGCCCGCCACCAGCAGTCCGGAGATCGAGATGCCGGCCAGGCTGCCGAGCAGCACGGTCAGCGCCGACGGCGGGATCAGCATGTCGACGCCGCCGATCGCCATGATCGGACCCATCGCCATCCGCGGGTTGTAGCCGCGCGCGAGCATCTGCGGCAGCAGCAGGCCGCCCAGCAGCGCGGTGGTCGCCACCGTCGAGCCCGAGATCGCGGAGAACACCGTGCCGGCCACCACGGCGATCACCGCGAGCCGACCGGGCATCCGCCAGATCAGGTTGTCGAAGGCATCGATCGCCTTCATCGCGACGCCGGTGTGGAACAGCACCTCGCCCATCAGCACGAAGAAGGGGATCGGTGTCAGCGAGAAGTTGGTGATCGAGGCGACGCTGTTGCGCACCGCCTGCATCAGACCGGCCTCGCCGCCGAGATAGATCACCGCACCGACGAGGTTGATGGTCAGGAACGCGAAGCCGGCCGGCAGACCGACCAGCAGCAGGATCGTCAGGATGCCGAACAGCAGCCCGAGGGTCTCCCACCACGGCATCATCGCGCGGACTCCGCGGCGTCTGCGGCTTCACCCGGCACGGCCAGGCCGGCGTCGGCGATCGAGCCGGTGGGCGGCGGCGGGAACACCAGCCGGCGCGCGCACTCGAGCGCGAGCAGCGTGAAGCACACCGGCACCGGCACGAACAGCCACCACTCGGGGAAGATCAGGCTCTTGATGACGAGGGCACCGACCTGCTTCGTGTCGAGGATCACGCGCACGGCGTACCAGGCGATGATCAGGCTCACGACCAGGCAGATCGCCGCGGTCACGCGCTCGACCCGCATCAGGTTGCGCGGCGAGAGCTTCGTGGCGAGCAGGTCCAGGCGCACGTGCTCGTAGCGGAACATCAGCCACGGCGCGGCG
>CAIUGQ010000147.1 GCA_903898725.1 uncultured Burkholderiales bacterium
GCCGCCGATGCGCCGCGCGCCCGCGCGCGCCCCGCGCCGCTGCCGCGGGCCGAGGCCCCGGCGACCAACACGAACGGCGTCCGCTTCTGACCGCGTCCTGACCGCGTCCTGACCGCGTCCTGACCCCGCTCCGCGTGCCGGCGCAGTCGCGCCGGCACGTCGGACGCCCTCTCCCCGCACCCGACGCACCGAGCACGGTACGATGCCGCCGCGCGCACGGTGCGCGCTGGGAGATCCTGCGATGAAATGGCTGCGCTGCCGCGACCGCGGCGCCGAGACCTGGGCCCTGCTCGAGGGCGATCACGTCGAGACCGTCGACGGCACGCCGTTCGGCGAGCATGCCCGCACCGGGCGCCGGCTCGATGTCGACGGACTGCACTGGCTGGCACCGACCCGCCCCACCAAGATCCTGGCGCTGTGGAACAACTTCGCCGCGGCCGCCGCGAAGAACGGCTGGACGCGGCCGGCCGAGCCGCTGTGGTTCCTGAAGGCCGCGAGCAGCCTCGCCGCGCACCGAGACGGCGTGCCGGTGCCCCCCGGCGACGTGGGCCGCGTCGCCTACGAGGGCGAGCTCGCCATCGTGATCGGCCGCCAGGCCCGCCGCATCGAGCTCGCCGATGCCGCCGCGCACGTGCTGGGCTACAGCTGCGCGAACGACATCACCGCGATCGAGCTGCTCAATCGCGATCCCTCGTTCCCGCAGTGGAGCCGCGCCAAGGGCTTCGACGGCTTCGGTGTCATCGGTCCAGTGATCGAGACCGAATTCGACCCGGCCACCGCGAGCGTCCGCACGACCGTGGACGGCCGCGAGCGCCAGAACTATCCGCTCGCCGACATGTTCGTCCCGCCGCTCGAGCTGGTCGCGCGCCTGTCGCACGACGTGACCCTGGAGCCCGGCGACGTGATCCTGTGCGGCACCTCGGTCGGCGTGCTGCCGATGAAGCCGGGCGCCCGCGTCGAGGTCACGATCGACGGGATCGGCACGCTCTCGAACGTGTACGGCGGCGCGCCGGCCTGATCAGCCCGAGGTGATCGCGAGGCGCCCCTGCTGCGCGGCGAGGCTGCGGTTCAGCAGGCTCGCCATCGCGTAGACCGCATCGATGGTCGGGGTCGGCCGGCCGACGATCCGGCCGAGCTCGATCACCGAGCCCACCAGCGCCTCGAGCTCGATCGCCCGGCCGTGCTCGACGTCCTGCAGCATCGAGGTCTTGTGCGCACCGACCGCCTCGGCACCGGCGATGCGCTTGTCGAGCGAGACCTTGAACTCGACGCCGAGCGCCTCGCCGACCGCCTGCGCCTCGGTCATCATCGCCGCGGCGAGCGCGCGAGTGGGCGCGAAGCGGCAGATGTCCTCGAGCGTCGCATGCGTGAGCGCCGAGATCGGGTTGAAGCTCAGGTTGCCCCAGAGCTTGACCCAGATCTCGCTGCGGATGTCCTTGGACACCGGCGCCTTGAAGCCGGCCGCGATCATCGCCTTCGACAGGCCGTCGATGCGCTCGCTGCGCGAGCCGTCGAGCTCGCCGAGCGTGAAGCGGTTGCCCTCGATCAGCTTGATCACGCCCGGCGCCACCAGTTCGGAGGCGGGGTAGACGACGCTGCCGATGATCCGCTCGGGCTCGATCTGGGCGGCGATGCGCCCACCCGGATCGACGCTCTCGAGGACACGCCCCTCCCAGGGACCGGCGAGCTTGTGGAAGTACCACCAGGGCACGCCGTTGATCAGCGTGACCACCATGGTCTGCGGCCCGAACAGGCCGCGCATCGCCGGCAGCAGGTCGACGACCTGATGGGCCTTCACCGCCAGCAGCACCGCATCCTGCGGCCCGGCATCGGCCGGCACCTGCACGGCGCGCACATCGCGCGCATGCTGCTCGGTGCCGTCCTCGAGGATCAGCTTCAGGCCGTTGGCCGAGATGGCCTCGAGGTTGCGGTTGCGCGCCACCACCGTGACCTGCTCGCCCGCGAGCGAGAGCTTAGCGCCGAGGTAGCCACCGATGGCCCCCGCGCCGACGACTGCGATCTTCACCGTTCCTGTCCTCTCGCCTAGACCGGACGCGCCATCGGCGCGGCCATCATCGCCTTGATGCGGCCGAGCACCGGCCACACCAGCATCACCAGCGCCAGGGTCGTGAGCACACCCGCCAGCGGGTTCGCCCAGAAGATCCCGAGGCTGCCGTCGGACAGCAGCATCGACTGGCGGAAGCTCGCCTCGGCCATGTCGCCGAGCACCAGCGCCAGCACCATCGGGGCGAGAGGATACTTCAGCTTCTTGAACAGGTATCCGACGATCCCGAAGACGCCCATCATCACGACGTCGAACATCGAGCTGTGCACGGTGTAGGCACCGATCGCGCAGATCACGATGATCACCGGCGCGATCACCGAGAACGGGATGCGCAGGATCGCGGCCCACCAGGGCACGGTGGTCAGCACGACGATCAGGCCGACGATGTTGCCGAGGTACATCGAGGCGATCAGGCCCCAGACGAAGTCCTTCTGCTCGACGAAGAGCATCGGCCCGGGCTGCAGGCCCCAGATCAGCAGGCCGCCGAGCAGCACCGCCGCCGTGGGCGAGCCCGGGATGCCGAGCGTGAGCATCGGCAGCAGCGCCGAGGTACCGGCCGCGTGCGCGGCGGTCTCGGGCGCGAGCACACCCTCCAGGCGCCCCTTGCCGAACTCGTCGGGGTGCTTGGACATGCGGCGCGCCATGCCGTAGCTCATGAACGAGGCCGGCGTGGCACCGCCGGGCGTGATGCCCATCCAGCAGCCGATCGCCGTCGAGCGCAGGAAGAGCCGCCAGTGCGTGAACAGCTCCTTCCAGGTCTCGAGCACCACCTTGAAGGTGATCTTCGCGCTCTTGCCCTTGAAGGCCAGCCCCTCTTCCATCGTCAGCAGGATCTCGCCGATGCCGAACAGGCCGATCACCGCGATCAGGAAGTCGAAGCCCTTGAGGAGCTCGGGCACGCCGTAGGTCATCCGCAGCTGGCCGGTCACCGAGTCCATGCCGACCGCGGCGAGCGCGAAGCCGAGCATCATCGCCGCCAGCGTCTTGGCGGGCGCCTCCTTGCTCATCCCGACGAAGCTGCAGAAGGTCAGCAGCTGCACCGCGAAGAACTCGGCGGGGCCGAACTTCAGCGCGAACTTCGCGAGCACCGGTGCCGAGAAGGTGATCAGCAGCACCGCGAACAGCGCACCCACGAACGACGAGGTGAAGGCCGCCGTCAGCGCCTGGGCCGCGCGCCCCTGCTGCGCCATCGGATGGCCGTCGAAGGTCGTCGCGACCGACCACGGCTCGCCGGGGATGTTGAACAGGATCGAGGTGATCGCCCCGCCGAACAGCGCCCCCCAGTAGATGCACGACAGCATGATGATCGCCGACGTGGGGTTCATCGAGAACGTGAGCGGCAACAGGATGGCTACGCCGTTGGCGCCGCCCAGGCCCGGCAGCACGCCGATCAGCACGCCGAGGATGATGCCGATGAACATGAAGCCGATGTTCGGCAGCGTGAGCGCGACCGAGAAGCCGTGCCCGAGATCGAGGAGTTCCTGCATGGTGGTCTCCGTGCGCTCAGAGGCCGAAGGCCGCCTCGAGCGGTCCCTTGGGGAGCTGCACGAGGAACCAGCGTTCGAAGACGAGGAAGCAGACCAGCGGCACGCCGATCGAGACCGCGGCGCTCGGCAGCACACGGTACTTGCCGTGGCGGACCATGAACCAGGCGATCAGCGCGGTCGATGCGACGTACAGGCCCGCGACCGCGATCGCCGCGATGTAGAGCGCGATCGGCACGGCCATCTGCATCACCAGGCGCAGCTGCGCGCGCTCGGCGAACTCGGCGTGGTCGGTGCTCCAGCGACGCAGCTGCGTCACCAGGATCCAGGTCGCGCTCGTGCCGAGCAGCACGCCGATGATGAAGGGAAAGTAGCCCGAGCGCGGGCCGTCGTCGGCCCAGCCCACGCCCACCCGGATGCTGTCGGCGATGACGGCGATCGCGATCGCCTGCAGCAGGACGGCGACGGCGACTTCGGGCCAGCGCGTGCGCACGCTGTCCTGCGGCGTACCGGAGGGTTCGTTCATGGCAGGGCTCTCTCGGCGCTCTGGGCGCCCGGGTCCGTGGAGGAGGGTCTCGTGTCGGGCCGCGCGGCGACGCGCGTACCGATGGGTGGGGGCGTCGCGCTCGGGCGCGCCGCCCCGTCGGTCACATCGCGATGAAGCCGGCTTCCTTCATCAGCACGCGGTGCATCTGCTCGTTCTTGCCCAGCCAGTCCACGAACTCCTGGCCCTTCATCGCGCTCTGCTTGAAGGCCCCCTTGTCCATGAACTCCTTCCACTCGGGCAGCGCGCGGATCTTGTCGAACAGCGCGTTGTAGTAGGCGATCTGCTCGGGCTTGACGCCGGGCGCCATGAAGATGCCGCGCAGCATGGTGTACTCGACCGGGACGCCCTGCGAGGCGCAGGTCGGCACGTCGTTCCACGACGCCTTGTCGGTCAGCTTCGCCTTGTAGGGCATGCGCTCCTTGTCGAACACGCACAGCGGACGCAGCTTGCCGGCCCGCCAGTGGGACTCGGCCTCGATCGGATTGTTGACCGTCGCGTCGATGTGCTTGCCGACGAGCTGCACCGCCACGTCGCCGCCCCCCTTGAAGGGGATGTAGGTCATCTTCTTGCCGGCGGCCTTCTCCATCATCACCGCGATGATCTGGTCCTCCTGCTTGGAGCCGGTGCCGCCCATCTTGAAGGTGCTCGGCGGCGCCGCCTTCATCGCCTCGAAGTAGGCCTTGGCCGTCGTGTGCGGCGACTCCTCATTGACCCACAGCACGAACTGGTCGAGCGCCAGCATGCTCACCGGCGTGAGGTCGCGCCAGTTGAACGGCACGCCGGTCGCCAGCGGCGTGGTGAACAGGTTCGACAGCGTGATGACGATCTTGTGCGGATCGGCCGTGGCCGACTTCATCGCGAGGAAGCCCTCGGCGCCCGCGCCGCCGGACTTGTTGACGACCACGATCGGCTGCTTGGTGAGGCTGTGCTTGGCGGCCACGCCCTGGATGAAGCGGGCCATCTGGTCGGCGCCGCCGCCGGTGCCCGCGGGCACGACGAACTCGATCGGCTTGGCGGGCTCCCAGGTCTGGGCGATCGCCGCGACGGGCGCCGCGACGATCAGGGCGGTGATGGCCGAAACGGCGGCCGCGGTGCGGGAGAACGGTCGGGTCATGGTCATCTCTCCAGTCGATTGAACGTGAACACGGATTGCCCGGAACCGTCGCCCGCTGTCGCGGCCGACGTGGTCCGGATCAGGCAAGGCCGAGCTTCTGCGCGAGACCGATGCGCTGCAGCTTGCCGGTGGCGCCCTTCGGGATCTCCTCGAGGATGAGGATCCGCTTGGGCACCTTGAAGTCGGCCGCACGCTTGCCGACGAAGTCCTGCAGCTCGCGCTCGGTGGCGCTCTGGCCTTCGCGCAGCACGACGGCCGCGGCCACCTCCTCGCCGAGCTTCGGATGCGGCATGCCGAAGCACACCACCTGCGCGACGGCGGCATGGTCCATCAGGATCTCGTCGACCTCGCGCGGGCTCACCTTCTCGCCACCGCGGTTGATGATCTCCTTGAGGCGGCCGGTGATCGTCACGTAGCCCTCGGCGTCCATCACGCCCTGGTCGCCGGTGCGGAACCAGCCCTCGGCGAACGCCTCGGCATTGGCCTTCGGGTTCGCCTCGTAGCCGGCGGTGACGTTCGGGCCGCGGATCACGATCTCGCCGGTCTCGCCACGCGCGAGCAGGCGGCCGTCCTCGGCCATGATCGCGATCTCGGGACCGGCGGCACGGCCGACGCTGCCCGGCTTGCGGACCTCGGGCGGCAGCGGGTTCGAGGCCATCTGGTGCGTCGCCTCGGTCATGCCGTACGACTCGATCAGCGGGGCGCCGAAGACCTCCTCGAGCTCGCGGATCACCTGCGGCGGGATCGACGAGGACGAGGAGCGCAGGAAGCGCAGCGGGTGGCGCTTGATCACCTCGGCGTTCTTCGAGGCGCGCGCCAGGATGGTCTGGTGCATCGTCGGCACGGCGGTGTACCAGGTGGGCTTCGCCTCGTCCATCCAGCCGAAGAACTTGAGCGCGTTGAAGCCCGGCGTGCAGAACACCTGCGAACCGGCCGACAGCGGCGCGAGCACGCCGGCGATCAGGCCGTGGATGTGGAACAGCGGCATGATGTTCAGGCCGCAGTCGGTCGGCACGAACTTGAGGGTCGTGCGGATGTGGGTGGCCGAGGCCGCGAGGTTGCGCTGCGACAGCGGCACGATCTTCGGGCGCGAGGTGGTGCCCGAGGTGTGCAGCACCATCGACACGTCATCCGGCTCGGCGGCGCCCGGCGCGGCAGCCGCCGCACCGCCCGCCTCGCGCGGCTCGAGCGTGAAGGTGCCGGCGCCGGCCTGCGCATCCGCGACCAGATCGATCAGCCGCACGCCCTGCTTGCGCGCGGCGTCCACCGCGGGCGACGTGCTGTCGCGCGAGACGATCAGCGCCGCGGCCTTCAGGTCGGACAGGTAGAACTCGAACTCCTCGGCGCGGTAGGCCGGGTTGAGCGGCGCGCTGGCGACCGAGCAGGCGCAGGCGACGAAGCAGGCGGCCATCTCGGGGCCGTTGTCGAGCACGATCGCGACGCGATCGTTGCGGCCGATGCCCAGGCCGTTGAGCCGCTCGCGCGTCGACGCGATCAGCGTGCGCAGCTCGCGGTAGGTCATCGCACGCCGGCCCGGCGCGCCGATCGCGGGAGCATCGTCGGCGCCGGTGGCCAGCAGGGTCGTCAGGGTCGCTTGCATGGGTCCTCTGGGTTCTCGAACGGAAAAGCGGCCGAGCGTACACGTCCTGCTCTGCTCCGGCGCCCGGCTCGGGGCCGGGCGATCCGGATGCGGCGCCGCGACCTCGGTCGATGCGCCGGCCATGCGGGGCGGGTTCGTGCCCGACCGAGAGATCCGCGGTCGGTTTCGGCTCCGGCTCCGGGCCGCGGGTCTGCGGTCGGGTCCGGCCGGCAAGGGTGCGCCGGCTGCTGCAGTGCGTTATACGGACCTCTGTCCAGGACAAACAAGCGAAAGCTGCAGTTTTCTCGGACGTCGGTTGGACATTTCATATCGTGAGAGATTGGCATCATCTCCAGCGTCTCCGGCGGCTCGCTGACGGCCGCCTATGTCGCGCTGCACGGCCGCGCGGGGCTGGCGCAGATGCGCGAGCGCGTGCTGCTGCAGGACCTCGAGCGCGACCTGCGCCTCGAGCTGCTCTCGCCGTCGAACCTGCTGCGGCTCCTGGCGGGCGGGCTCAACGACCGCAGCAACCTGGCGCATCGGCTCGA
>CAIUGQ010000148.1 GCA_903898725.1 uncultured Burkholderiales bacterium
ACGTCTTCGCCCGGGCCGCCGCGCTCGGGCTCGCGCTGACCCGTGCGCAGGTGCTCGCCCTGCTGTTCCACGACGCCGTCTACGTGGCCGGCGCCGACGCGGGCAGCAACGAAGCGCTGTCGGCACTGCTGCTGCAACAGGCGGCACACGGGCGCGAGGCGCTGTCGGCGGACGAGGTCGGGCGGGCCTGCGCGATGATCCGCGACACCGCCGGCCACGTGCCGGGTTCGCCGGAATCGCAGACGGTCATCGCGCTCGACCTCGCGACGCTCGCGGACCCGCCGGAACGCTTCGACACCTGGACCGAACTGGTGTGGCTCGAGTATCGGCACCTGTTCGACACCGAGCCCGACGCGCGGCGCGCCTTCATGACGCGCCGGCTGCGGGTGCTCGGCACCTTGCAGCGGGTCGTGCGAGATCAGGCGATGCCCGAGGGCTTCCATGACGCGTTCGCCGCGAACCTCGAACGGCTCGCCCGGCGGGCGGTACGCTGAGGGGCGGCGGACGACAGGACCGGACGGGCGTCCGGGCAGGGCATCCGGGAACGGGCCCGGAAGAAGGCCCGAAAAGAGGCCTGGAAAGCGGTACCGCGGGCGCGGTACCGCCGGGTCAGAAGCCGAGCGAGCTCAGCAGATCGTCGACCTCGCCCTGCGTGGTCACCGCATCGCTGCGGCCGGCCACGACCTGGGGTCCTTCGAGCATCTCCTGGTGGCGCGCACGATGGTCCTCGGGCGCGGTATCGATCAGCAGCTTCAGCAGCTTCTGCTCGATGCGCTCGGTGATGCCCTCGATCTTGCGGCACACCTGACCGGTCAGGTCCTGGAAGTCCTGCGCCATCATGATGTCGCTGTGCAGGCTGGACGTGCGCTCGGCGCGCGCGACGCTCTGCGACAGGTGGGTGCGGGTCGCCTCGAAAAGCGCCATGTAGCCCTCCTCGGGACGACGGCGCTCGTCGAGCATCTTCGACCACCGGGCGTGCAGTGCCTGCGACTCGTCGCGCTCGGCTTCCTGCAGCGGCGACAGCTCGTCGAGGGTGTCGAGCACCTTCTGCGCGCTGCGCTCGCACATCTCGGTGACGTACTTGAGCCGGTTGCGCGCATCCGGGATCTCGTTCGCCATGTCGGCGAGCGTGCTGTCGAGCCGCAGCTCCTGCAGGCTCTCGTGCAGCTCGCGGGTCAGCCGACCGACACGGTCGCGCAGCTCGCGCGCGCTGCCGCAGGTGCAGTTCCGGCAGACGCCATCCGAGTCGGCGTTGGGGCAGCTCTCGGGAGGATTCTGCACCGCGATCGGGATCATCACGGGCTCGGCGGCCGCGGCGGGCGCCACGGTCGGCGGCACGGGCGCAGCCTCGCGCGCCACCGGGGCGGGCGGCGGCTCCGCCAGGGCAGTGACCGAACGCTCGGCTTCCGCGCGGGTCGCTTCGAACAGGGCTTCGAGGTCGTCGTGTTCCATGTCGTCGTCTTGAGTGCGGCGTGCGTTCAGGCCTTGACCTGGCCCATGATCTTGGAGACCTTTTCCTCGAGCGTCGCCTTCGAGAAGGGCTTGACGATATATCCCGAGGCGCGCAGCTGCGCCGCGCGGACGATGTCCTCCTTGCGGGCCTCGGCGGTCACCATCAGCACGGGCAGCGTCTGCAGCGACGCATCCGTGCGGATCGCCTCCAGCAGCTCGAAGCCGTTCATGTTCGGCATGTTGATGTCGGTCACGACGAAGTCGAACCGGCCGTTTCGCAGCTTGGTGATCGCCACCGCGCCGTCCTCGGCCTCGTCGCAATCCAGGTGGCCCATCTCCTTGAGCAGGCCGCGGACGATGCGTCGCATCGTCGAGAAATCGTCAACGATCAGGAATCTCATGACAGGGTGCCGTGGTCCTGGGTTCTCGAAGCGGGCCCGGACCGGAACGGTCCAGGGTCGGTACGGTGGTAAAGCGGGTTCGTCACGAGTCCATCCATCTCGGCAGGGCGCCAACGGATGGTGCAGCCTGCGGTGCCAGCGCGGCCCGCGACGAAACAGGGGAAAACTGCCGGTATTCGTGAGACCGACCGCAGTTCGGTCGCGCCCGTCCGGCGGTCGGCCGCGGCACGGCGGCGAAGACGCCGTCCGTCGGGGGCGCGTGCGGCGGGGCGCGCGCGGATCGACCCGGGCGTGGCGTTCCGAGCGACGCTACTTCGCCGCGAGGCGCGTCGTGATCCCGTTCAGCGAGGTCGTGCTCTCGATCCCGACGACCCTCAGCGAGCCATCGCCCTTGACGACGTAGGTCGTCGAACCGGTCGCGATCGTCTCGCCCGCGTCGTCGCTCGAGACGCTGACGATCCTGAACTTCAGGGCGCCGGACCCCGGGCCGGCAGAGGCGAACCAGCTGTCGGTCCTCGAGCCGGCACGGGTCGAGCGTCGGTTGTTCGTGTAGCACTCGTAGGCGGCGAGCGTGCCCGACTGCCCCGCCATCACCGCCGTGGGGATGACCCCGGGGGACTGGGCGACGCAGTAGCGCAGGGCAGCGGATTCGCCGACCATCGCGTGGCCACCGTTCAGGTAGGTGAAGGTCGTGCCCCCGACCTCGAGCGACTGTCCGTCCACGGTGTACCGGCCGTCGAGCGTCCCCGCGACCATCAGCGCAGGCGCACCTTCGAAGGTCGCCGGCACCGCCTTGCTCACCGTGTAGGTGACTTCGCCGGTGAACTTCACCGACGCAGTGCCCTGGGTGACGGTGCCCGACGCGGACAATGTCTGCGCCAGGCCAGTGGCCTGCACGGCGGACACGGCCTGCTGCACAGGGAACGGTGTGCTCGAGGACGCCGAACCGAACGGCCAGACGTCACCGAACCGACACGCCTGCAGCAGGGTCAGGGCACAGAGCGAGGCGAAGGCACGGAACGTCCTGTTCATCCGGGGGGCCTGTGCGGGCTGAGGTCGCGCGGCTCGCGCTGCGCTGCGGATCGGGCGGGGAACCGAGGGTGACGCCGCATCGACCACCGAGCGTCCGACCGCAGTATGCGAGCGCGGGCGGCCTCGGCGGTGCCGCCCATCGGGTCGGCTCGGACGCCCGTCGTCGCTGCGGTGCGCGCGCGCCGGGCGCGACCGCTCAGGCCGGGCTCGGCCCCTGCTCGCGGCCCGCTCGGGTTCCGCCTAAGCCCGGCTCACCCCGCGCCGCCGCCGTGCCGCAGCAGCGCCCCCGAGCAGACGCCCGTCTGCACGCCGTCACGCATCGTGACGCGGCCGTTGACCACGATCCATCGGTAGCCGCTGGCGCGCTGGATGCGCCGCCTCTCCCCGCCCGGGAGGTCGTGGACGATCTCCGCCGGCAGGACCTCGAGGCGCTCGTAGACGTAGACGATCACGTCGGGTGGCGCGGACGCGGCGTTCCGGAACGGCGGCCCGGCTCTGCACGCAGGACACCGATCCCGGCCTACGATGCGAGACAGCTTTCGGGAGACACCCGAGAGACACCCCGGGGACACCCCGGGGAGACCGCGGAGAGACCCGGAGACACCATGAAGCACGCCCCCTGCCCGCGCTCCACACCCGATGCCACCGGCGCACCGCACTCCGCAGCGATCACCCCGAGCCGCAGGCACGTGGCGACGGCCGCGATCGCGCTCGCCGTGGGTCTGGCCGGCCTGCTGCCGGATGCCCGAGCGCAGGCCGACGCCTGGCCGAGCCGCCCTGTGACGATCGTCTCGCCGTACAACCCCGGCGGCACCAACGACGTGCCCGCACGCCTGTTCGCGGAGGGCTTCGAGCGCCTCTTCGGCCAGCGCTTCATCGTGCGCAACGCTCCGGGTGCGGCCGGCATCGTCGGCTCGAACCAGGTGATGCATGCCGCACCCGACGGCTACACGCTGCTGTCGACGAACAGCGGCGCGATGATCGTGCAGTCGGTGGTGAAGACACCGGCGCCCTACGAGCCGCTGCGCGACTTCACGCCGATCGTGAAGTTCGTCGACGGCACGAGCTTCGTCGGGGTGAGCGGACAGCTGCCGGTCGCCACCGTGGGCGAACTGATCGCGCTCGCCAAGCGCGACCCCGGCAAGCTCAACTACAGCTCGTCGGGCAGCGGCTCCTTCGGCAACTTCCTGGGCGAGTACTTCAAGCTGCTGTCCGGCACCGACATGGTCCACGTACCTGGCAAGGGCAGCGCGGCCGCGGTGATGGAGATGAAGGCCGGACGCATCGAGGTGATGTTCGATCCGATCGTGCTGCCCCAGTCGACCGACGGACGCGTGAAGGTGCTGGCGGTCATCGCGCGCGAGCGCCTCGAGAGCCATCCGCAGATCCCCACCGTGAAGGAGTCGGGCGGGCCCGAGATGGTGCTCGATGCGTGGTTCGGCCTGTTCGGGCCGGCCGGCATGCCGCCGGAGATCGTCGCGAAGCTCGAGGCGGCCGCGCGCAAGGTGATGGAGGACCCGCAGGTGCGCCGCAGGTTCGTCGAGCTCGGGCTGGTGCCGACGCTGCAGGGCAGCGTACCGTTCCGCGCGCGGATCGCGGAGGAGGCCCGCGTCTACGCGGACATCCGGAACCGGGCGAAACTGGTGGTGGAGTGAGCGCGGGGCCGCAATGAAAAAGGCCCTTCAGGCATGCTGCCGGAAGGGCCATCTTCGGATTCTGGTTGCGGGGGCAGGATTTGAACCTGCGACCTTCGGGTTATGAGCCCGACGAGCTGCCAGACTGCTCCACCCCGCGTCTGAGCCAAAAAGAATAGCACGGATCGCCTGCACCGCGCAAACGACGCGATGCGACGCGCTTCGATTGACTGCTACACTCGATTCGAATCGACCCCCTGCCCTCGCATGAAATTCTGCTCGACCTGCGGCCGCGACGTCGTCCTCGAAGTGCCCGCGGGCGACAACCGGCCGCGCTATTGCTGCGCCGGCTGCAGCACCGTCCACTACCAGAACCCGAAGATGGTGGTCGGCACGGTCACGGTCTGGGAAGACAAGGTGCTGCTGTGCAAGCGCGCCATCGAGCCGCGCTACGGCTACTGGACGCTGCCCGCCGGCTTCATGGAGAACGGCGAGACCACCGGCGAGGGCGCGGCCCGCGAGACGCTCGAGGAGGCCGGTGCACGCATCGAGCTCGGCCCGCTGTACTCGCTGATCGACGTCCCGCACGTGGAGCAGGTCCACCTGTTCTACCGGGCGACCCTGCTGCACCTGGACTTCGAGCCGGGGACCGAGAGTCTCGAGGCCCGTCTGTTCACCGAGGCCGAGATCCCCTGGGACGACATCGCGTTCCGTACGGTCGGCCAGACGCTGCGATGGTTCTTCGAGGACCGCCGGGCCGGACGCTACGAACTGCACACCAGCGCGATCCGATACACGCCGCGCCCGGCCGCCTGAGGGCAGCCCACCGCGCATGCTCACCTGGGTCGATCCCGGACGGCCGCTGCCGCCGCCCTCGAAGGCGCTCTCGGACCCCAACGGTCTGCTGGCGGCGGGCCGCGACCTCTCGCCGCAGCGGCTGCTCGAGGCCTACCGCCACGGCATCTTCCCGTGGTACTCGGCCGGCCAGCCGGTGCTGTGGTGGTCGCCCGATCCGCGCATGGTGCTGTTCATCGACGAGTTCAAGCTGTCGCGCTCGCTCGTCAAGACACTGCGTCGCGTGCGCCGCGAGGGCCGCTGGACGATCGAGCTCGACCGCGACTTCGAGGCGACGATGCTCGCCTGCGCGGCGCCGCGTCCCGATCAGGACGGCACCTGGATCACGCCGCTCGTGCGCGCCGCCTACGTCGGCCTGCATCACCAGGGGTTTGCGCACTCGGTCGAGGTGCGCGAGGACGGCGCACTGGTGGGCGGGCTGTACGGCGTGTCGATCGGCCGGATGTTCTTCGGCGAATCGATGTTCACGCGGCGCCCGGACGCCTCGAAATGTGCGCTGGCGACGCTCGTCGGAGCGCTGCGCGAGCGCGGATTCAGCGTGATAGACTGCCAGCAGGCCACGTCGCACCTCGCCTCTCTCGGAGCCCGGGAGATCGCTCGCGACGCGTTCCTGGACCAGGTCGCCACCCTCGCCGCGCAGCCGCCACCGGACTGGTCCGCGATGAGGTTGGAGTTCCCGGACGTTTGAGCGCATCGGGCACGCATGACGCATCTGAAGGAACTGCCGTTCTCGGCTCTCCAGTTCTACGCGACGGCCCCCTACCCGTGCAGCTACCTCACGGGGCATCAGGCCCGCTCGCAGGTCGCCACACCGAACCACCTGATCAACGCCGACGTCTACTCCGAGCTCGTCCGCTCGGGGTTCCGCCGCAGCGGCATCTTCACCTATCGCCCGCATTGCGACGGTTGCCGCGCCTGCGTGCCGGTGCGCGTGCCGGTGGCGGCCTTCCAGCCTGACCGCAGCCAGCGTCGAGCGCTCAAGCGCCATGCCGACCTGCGCACGCTGGTCGCGCGGCTGGGCTTCGCGCCCGAGCACTACGCGCTCTACCTGCGCTACCAGTCGACGCGCCACGCCGGCGGCGGCATGGACCACGACAGCCGCGAGCAGTACGCGCAGTTCCTGCTCCAGAGCAAGGTCAACACGCGGCTGGTGGAGTTCCGCGACGCCGAAGGCACGCTGCGCATGGTGTCGATCATCGACCTGCTCGACGACGGCCTGTCCTCGGTCTACACGTTCTTCGATCCGGACGTGCCGAACGCGAGCTACGGCACGTTCAACGTGCTGTGGCAGATCGAGCAGTGCAAGCACCTGGGGCTCGACTACCTGTACCTCGGCTACTGGATCGAGCAGAGCCCCAAGATGGCGTACAAGTCGCGCTTCCAGCCGATCGAGCATCTCGTCGGCGGCCAGTGGCAGCCCCTGCTGCCGGCGGCCGATGCCGCGGCGGGCTGAGCCGCAGCCCTCTCCACCCGTTCCCGTCCCTCCCCGATGAGCCCGTACGCACTGGCGCGCCCGCTGCTGTTCGCGATCGACCCCGAGCGCGCGCACGACCTCACCCTCGCCTCGATCGACGCGCTCGCGGCCAGCGGCGCGCTGCGCGTGGCCGCGGGCGGCCGCGTCGACGATCCCGTCGATCTGCTCGGCCTGCGCTTCGCCAACCGGATCGGTCTGGCGGCCGGCCTCGACAAGAACGCGGCCCACGTGGACGCGCTCGCGCAGATGGGGTTCGGCTTCGTCGAGGTCGGCACGGTCACGCCCCGGCCGCAGCCGGGCAATCCGAAGCCGCGGATGTTCCGCCTGCCCGCGGCCCATGCGCTCATCAACCGGATGGGGTTCAACAACCTCGGGCTCGATGCGTACGTGGCCAACGTCGAGCGGCGCCGCTCGGACATCACGCTCGGCCTGAACATCGGCAAGAACGCGGCGACGCCGATCGAGCGCGCCACCGACGACTACCTCGAGGGGCTGCGCCGCACCTGGCCCCATGCCGACTACGTGACGGTGAACATCTCGTCGCCGAACACCAAGAACCTGCGCCAGCTGCAGGGCGGCGACGAACTCACCGCGATGCTCGCCGCGCTGGGCGCGGAACGCGCAAAGCTCGGCCGCACGACGAAACGCGACGTGCCGATGCTCGTCAAGATCGCGCCCGACCTGGACGAGGCGCAGATCGAGGCGATCGCGCGGGTGCTGGTCGAACAGTCGGTCGACGGCGTGATCGCGACCAACACGACGGTCTCGCGCGATGCGGTCAAGGGCCTGCGCCACGGCGAGGAGGCGGGCGGCCTGTCGGGCGCGCCGGTCTTCGAGTCGAGCAACCGCGTGATCCGCGCGCTGCGCGAGCTGCTGCCCTCGGGCTATCCGATCGTCGGCGTGGGCGGTGTGATGTCGGGCGCTGATGCTCGGGCCAAGCTCGAGGCGGGTGCCGACCTCGTCCAGCTCTACACCGGCCTCATCTACCGCGGTCCGGCGCTCGTCGGCGAATGCGCTCGGGCAACGCGCGGCTTCACGCGCGCCGAGGCCCCGGTCAGCCCGCGTCCTCGACGCGACCGAGCCGCCGCGCCGCCGCGTTGAGCCGCACCGGCTGACCGTGCGGGGTCGCCTCGGC
>CAIUGQ010000149.1 GCA_903898725.1 uncultured Burkholderiales bacterium
CACCCACCGCGAAGGTGGCGGCCGAGGCGACCGCGGCCTGCAGCGGGCGGGCGCGCTGCGTGTCGGTGATGCCCAGCTCGTCGCGGGCGTGCGCGCCGAGCGCATCGTGCGCCATGAGCTGGTCGGTGACCTGGCGGGCGAGTGCGGGCTCGAGGCCCCGGCCGACGTAGATGGCGGTCAGCTCCATCCGCTCGTGCGCGTCGTCGGTGGCGAGCTCGTGGCGCTCGCGGGCGAGGTCGGCGGACTCGGTGTCTGACTGAGAACTGACCGACACGTACTCGCCCGCGGCCATCGACATCGCACCGGCCACCAGCCCCGCGACGCCCGCCACCATCACCGCCGAGCGGTCCGCGCCCGAGGCGGCCACGCCCAGCACCAGGCTCGCGGTGGAGACGATGCCGTCGTTGGCGCCCATGACCGCGGCGCGCAGCCAGCCGATGCGGTCGGAGCGGTGGCGTTCGGTGTGGCGAGGGGGCATGGGGGGTCCGGGGGAGGGGCGTTGTGGCGGCAGGGCAGCGACGGGGCAGGGCGAGGCGATGCCCGCCGGGCCATGGTACGAGCTTGAGTCAGGATGACAGGTCAGCGGAAGTCGCGACTGCGCGAGGTCAAACCTCCCAGCAGCTCGCTGTGGTCCACCACCCGCTGCGCGATCAGGTGCATCACCTGCCCGCCGGTGGCGGTGTCGGCCTGCCAGGTGCCGAAGACCGTCATCAGCCGCGCCCCGAGGATCTCGCGGCGCCAGCGCTCGAGCACGTCCGGCCAGATGATCACGTTGACCGTGCCGGTGTCGTCCTCCAGCGTCACGAAGACCACGCCGCGCGCGGTCTCCGGGCGCTGGCGGTGCGTGACCAGGCCGCTCGCGCGTGCCAGCCGCCCGTCGGGGAAGCCGCGCAGCACCGCCGCCGGCTGCACCCGGAAGCGGTCGAGCTCGTCGCGCAGCAGCGCCACCGGGTGCCGGCCCATCGGCACGCCGAGCGAGGCGTAGTCGGCCACCGTCGCCTCGCCCTCGCTCATCGCCGGCAGCGCCACCGCCGCCTCCTCGAAGCGGGCCTCGGCCAGCAGCGCCGGCATCGAGGTGATGGCCACCGCCTCCCAGGCGGCCTCGATGCGGTGGCCGGCGAGCGTGGCGAGCGCGTCCGCCCGCGCGAGCGCCTGCAGGTCGCGCCGCTCCAGCCGCGCCTCGCGTGCCAGGTCCTCGACGTCGCGAAACGGCGGCCAGGTGCCCGCCGCACGCCGTGCCTCGCGGGCCGCCACCAGCCGCTGCGCCGCGTCCTCCGAGAGCCCCGAGATCCGGTTGAAGCCCATGCGTACCGCCGGCTGCGGGCGCCAGTCCACGCCGTCGCGGACCGCGGGCGGCGCGTCGGTGATCTCCTCCAGGCGCGAGGCCCAGTCGCTCGCCAGCAGGCAGGGGGCGCGCACCTCGACGCCATGCTCGCGCGCATCGCGCACCAGCTGCGCGGGCGCATAGAAGCCCATCGGCTGCGAGTCGAGCAGCGCCGCGAGGAAGGCCGCCGGCTCGTGCCGCTTGATCCAGCAGCTCACGTAGACCAGCAGCGCGAAGCTCGCCGCATGGCTCTCCGGAAAGCCGTATTCGCCGAAGCCCTCGATCTGCTTGAAGATCCGTTCGGCGAAGTCCTGCTGGTAGCCGCGCGCGAGCATGCCCTCGATGACCTTCTCCTGGAACGCGTGCAGCCCGCCCTTGCGCCGCCAGGCGGCCATCGCGCGGCGAAGCTGGTCGGCCTCGCCCGGCGTGAAGCCGGCCGCGAGGATCGCGATCTGCATCACCTGCTCCTGGAAGATCGGCACGCCCAGCGTGCGCTCGAGCGCCGGGCGGATCTCCTCGCGCGGGTACTCCACCGCCTCCAGGCCCTGGCGACGGCGCAGGTAGGGG
>CAIUGQ010000150.1 GCA_903898725.1 uncultured Burkholderiales bacterium
CGGCAGCGGCGGCACGGGCACGGTCGCCGCCCCGGCCGCTCCTGCGGCACCCGCGGCACCCGAAGGGTCGCGGGGCGCGGTGCAATCTGCATTCGTCGACCGGCTGTGGAACGCGGCGGCCGCCGCCGAGCGGTCTACCGGCGTGCCGGCCGGCTTCATCGTCGGCCAGGCGGCGCTCGAGACCGGCTGGGGACGGCAGGAACTGCGCCATGCGGACGGCCGCAGCGCGAACAACCTGTTCGGCATCAAGGCGGGCCCGGGCTGGCGCGGCGACACCGTGGAGTCGACCACCACCGAGTACGTCGACGGTCGCGCGACGAAGACGGTCGAGCGCTTCCGGGCCTACGGCAGTCACGAGGAGTCGGTCGCCGACTGGGCGCGGCTGATGGCATCGAATCCGCGCTATGCCGGCGTGCTGCAGGCCGGCGGCAGCATCGAGGCGTTCTCCCGGAACCTGCAGAAGGCCGGCTACGCCACCGATCCCGAGTACGCGTCGAAGCTGACGCGCACGATCACTCAGGCGCTCACCCTGCGCCGCGAGTCAACCTGACGCGGGAGGCGCCATGAGCGACCTGATGCGGATCGGCAGCAGCGCGATGAACGCTGCTTATGCACAGCTGCAGACCACCGGGCAGAACATCGCCAACGCGTCGACGCCGGGCTATGTCCGGCGCGAGGTGGTGCTCACCGAGGCCGGCAGCAACGACAGCTCCGGCTATGTCGGGCGTGGCGTCGACGTCACCAGCGTGCGGCGCGTGTACGACGAGTTCCTGGTGCGCGAGTCGGCGACGAGCCGGTCCGCGGCCGCGCAGGATTCGGCGCGCAGCGGCGCGCTCGAGCGGCTGGACACGCTGTTCGGCGATCCGGAGAGCGGCCTCGGCGCGTCCTTCGACGAGCTCGTGACGGCCTTCACGGACGTGACGGCGCGCCCCTCGGATCCGGCCGCGCGCTCGACCGTGCTGACCCGTGCCGAGACCTTCGCGAACCGCGCCTCGCGGCTCGACGGCCAGCTGCTCGAGCTGCGCGACTCGGCGCTGGGCCGCATGCAGAGCGAGGTGGCGACGGCCAACCAGGCGATCGAGGGGCTGGCCGCGATCAACCGCCGGATCGACGATGCCAACGGGAACAGCGGGCAGCCGAACGCGCTGCTCGACCAGCGCGACAAGCTGCTGGGCGATCTGAACGCGTCGATTCGTGCGAACGCGACGATCGATGCCGACGGCACCATCACCGTGACCTCGCAGCGCGGCGAGCCGCTGGTCGTCGGCGGCACGGCATCCAGGCTGGTGCTGACCGCCGATCCGCTCGACCCGGGCAAGCGTTCGGTGTCGGTCATGCGCGGCAACGGCGTGATGCTGCCGATGGACCCGGGTCAGATGGGCGGCACGCTGGCCGGACTGATGAAGTTCGCCAACGAAGACATCGATGCCGCACGGGGCCAGGTCGGACGGCTGGTCGCGTCGGTCGCCGGCGCGTTCAATGCCCGGCAGGCGCTCGGTCTGGACGCCAGCGGAACGGCGGGGCAGCCGATGTTCGAGGTCGGCCCGCCGACGGTCTCGGGCGCCGCGGCCAACGTCGGCAATGCACAGTTCGCCGCCGTCGTCGCGGACCCCGCGGTCCTCAAGGCGAGCGACTACGAGATCGGCTTCGACGGCACGCAGTACTCGGTCACCCGGCTGTCGGACGGGGTCGTGACCAACTTCGCCTCGATGCCGCAGACCTTCGACGGCCTGACGCTGTCGCTCGGCTCGGGCACGCCCGCGGCCGAGGACCGGTACCTCGTGCGCAGCGCGACGACCTTCGCTTCCGGGTCCCGGTCGCTGCTGACCAGTCCGCAGCGGCTCGCGACGGCCATGCCCGTCGTGACCGAGACCGGCGCGGCGAACACCGGCGACCTGAAGGTCACCTCGCTCGACATCGCCTCGATCGGCGCGACGACCGGCGCCACGGTGACGCTGACGTTCACCGGTCCGAACACCTTCTCGGTGACCGGCGCCGGCACCGGCAATCCGACGGGCCTGAGCTATTCGCCCGGGATGCAGCTCTCGTTCAACGGCTGGTCGATGAAGCTCGACGGCGCGCCGGCCACCGGTGACACGCTGCGGGTCGCCGCGACGCCGAATCCGGCCGCCGACAACCGCAATGCGCGCGCGATGCAGGCGCTCGGCAGCGCCGCGGTGGCCGACGGCGCCACGGTCATCGGGCGCTATGCCGAGCTGATCGGCGACATCGGTGCGCGCACCCAGGGCGCGCGGTCGCAGGGCGACATGAGCCAGCGGCTCTTCGATGACGCCGAGCGCGCCCGGACCGAGATGTCCGGCGTCAACCTCGACGAGGAGGCGGCCCGGCTGATGCAGTACCAGCAGGCCTACCAGGCCGCGGCCAAGGTGATCGCGGCCGCCAACGAGATGTTCCGCTCGCTGCTCGAGGCAGCGGGCTGACCGGTCGCACAGGGAGACGGACATGAGGATCGCCACGGCCTACGCGCAGCAGATCGCGATCGACGGCATCACCGAGCGGCAGTCGCAGCTGCTCGACACCCAGAACCAGCTGAGCTCGGGGCGGCGGGTCAACTCGCCGTCGGACGACCCGTCGGCCGCGGCCGAGGCCGAGCGGCTGCGGTCACGCGAGGCACGGCTCGGTTCGGAGCAGCGCGCCATCGAACAGGCCCGGCAGATGCTCGGCAGCGCCGACGGCGCGCTCGGCGACGCGACCGACTTGCTGCAGTCGGCGCGCGAGTCGCTGCTGGCGGCGGGCAACGCCACCACTGGGCCGGCGGATCGGGCGAAGTACGCCGAACAGCTCCGGCAGGTCCGCGAGCAGCTGCTGTCGGTGGCCAACCGCGGCGACGGCGCCGGCGGCTTCGTCTTCGGCGGGCAGGGCGCGGTCACCGCGCCGATCGACTCGTCGGGGACCGTCTACACGCCGGTCGCGGGCATGCAGACGGTCGGCCAGGACATGGTCAACCCGGTCTCGCTCGACGGCCGCGAGAACTTCACCGCGATCCGGACCGCGACCGGCACCGAGAGCATCTTCGCGCAGCTCGATGCGGCCATCGCGACGCTGTCGGATGCGACCGCCACCGTCGCCGTCTCCACCGGCGCGGCCAACACCGCGCTGTCGGCGGTGGACCGTGCGCTCGACCGGTTCAGCTTCACCCGGACGATGGTCGGTGAGCGGCTCAAGGCGATCGACGCCCACGAGCAGGCGATCACGACCGGCAGCATCGACAACCAGGCGCGGCTCGCGGATCTCGTCGACGTCGACTTCGCCAAGACGATCTCCTCGATGACGCAGCACCAGACGGCGCTCGAGGCGGCGATGAAGAGCTACGCGACGATCTCGAAGATGAGTCTGTTCGACTACGTCTGAGCCGGGCAGGACGTCGCGCCTGCGGGAATCCCGGGGGCGGGTCGAGCCTCCCGGTACGCGACCTGCGGTAGGATCGGGCCCTTCACCTCCCGGCCCGACCGCTCTTGGCCCTCCAGCGCCCGCCGATCCGGCGATTCCGAATCCTGCTCGTCGAGGACGACGCCGCCTGGCAGCACCTGGTGGCGACGGGTCTGGCCGAGCACGGCATCGACGTGCACGGCGCGCCGGGCGTGGCGCGGGCGCTCGAATCCCTCGATGCGGTCCGCCCCGACGCGGTGGTGCTCGACGCGATCCTGCCCGACGGCAACGGCTTCGACCTGTGCCGGCGCATCCGGGCCCGGATCGGCGAGCAGCCGGTGCCGATCCTGGTGTTCAGCGGCCGCGACGACGAGGCCTCGATCGAACGGGCCTTCGACGCCGGCGCGGCCGACTTCTTCGTCAAGTCCCTGCAATGGAAGCTGCTGGCCGAGCGCCTCGCCCAGCTGGTGACCGCCGCCCAGATGCGGACCGAACTCGCCAGCAGCCAGCGCCGCCTCGACCGCGCCAAGGAGCTCGCGCTCCTCGCCCACGAGACCGCCCGCCGCGCCCGTGAGCTCTCGAACAGCGATCCGCTGACCGGGCTGCTCAACCGCAAGGGCTTCCTGTCGGTCGCCCAGGCACTGCTCGACGTGCCACGCGAGGATCCGGCCAAGCCGGCGGCGCTGCTGCTCATCGACCTCGACCGGTTCAAGCGGCTCAACGACACGCTCGGCGCTGCCGCCGGCGACGACACGCTCCAGCAGGTGGCCACGCGGCTGCAGCAGGCGTTTCGCAACATGCCGGACATCGTGCTCGCCCGGCTGGCGAGCGACGAGTTCGCGCTGCTCTTCCCGACCATGCGCACCGCGGTCGCGGCCGAGCGGGCCGCGCAGATCGCGATGACGGCGCTGCGCCGGCCGCTGACCTGCGGCGGGCTCGACTGCGTGGTGCGGGCCTCGGTCGGACTCGCGACGGCCGCCGCGCCGATGCCCGCGGCCGCGCTGCTCGCGCAGGCCGGCCAGGCGCTGTCGGAGGCCAAGTCGCTCGGCGGCAACTGCTCGCGCCGCTTCCAGGCCGAGCTCGGGCACGCCGACCGCGAGCGCTTCGACCTCGAGGCCGCGTTGCACCAGGCGCTCGACCGGCACGAGCTGGTGCTGCACTACCAGCCGATCGTCGACCCGCGCACCCGGCGGCTCGCCGGCGTCGAGGCCCTGATGCGCTGGCAGCGCGACGACCGGCTGCTGTCGCCGCGCGACTTCATCCCGATCGCCGAGGAGACCGGCCTCATCTACCGGATGGGCGAGTGGGCGGTCGGCGAGGCGCTGCAGCAGGTGCGGCGCTGGCGGACCGCCGGGCTCGAGGTCTCGACGGTCTCGGTGAACATCCACGCCCGGCACCTCGAGCAGCCCGAACTGGCCCGCGCGGTGTCGCAGGCGCTCGATGCGACGGGCCTCGCCTCGTCGACGCTCGAGCTCGAGCTGACCGAGACCGGGGTGATGCGCGACATCAAGCGCTCGCTCGACAGCCTGCAGGGCCTCAAGCAGCTCGGGGTGCGACTCGCCCTCGACGACTTCGGCACCGGCTACTCCTCGCTCGCCTACCTGACCCAGCTGCCGATCGACACGCTCAAGATCGATCGCAGCTTCGTCGACAAGCTCGGCGAGAGCGGCCAGAGCCGGGCGGTCGTGCGCTCGATCACCGCCCTGGCGCAGGCCCTCGGCCTGTCGACCATCGCCGAGGGCGTCGAGACCCGCGCGCAGCTCGACTCGCTGCGCACGCTCGGCTGCGACGAGGTGCAGGGCTACTTCTACGCCCGTCCGATGCCCGCCCAGGAACTGCCCGGCTGGTCACGGCGCTTCGACGGGGCCGTGCCCGAGCCGGTCCGCACCGGGCCGGCCGCGCTCGCGCTGCCGAGCGCAGGCGTCGGCGTCGACCCGGTCCGGCGCGCCGGACCGGACGATCCGGCCGGCGGCCTGCGGCTGCACGGCAGGGCCTGAGCGGCGCCGGTCGCCACCGTCTTTCCGCACCCACCACCGTCTCGTCTCCGAAGATGAACCAGGATCAGCTCAAGCAGGCCGTCGCACGCGCGGCGATCGAACATGTGGTCGACGGGGCCGTCGTCGGCGTCGGCAGCGGCTCGACCGTCGGCTTCTTCATCACCGAGCTCGGTCGCGTGCGCCACCGCGTGCGCGGCGCCGTCTCCAGCTCCGAGCGCAGCAGCGCGCTGCTGCGCGAGCAGGGCATCGAGGTGCTCGACCTCGATGCGGTCGGCACGATGCCGGTCTACGTCGACGGCGCCGACGAGATCGACGGGCAGCTGCGGATGATCAAGGGCGGCGGCGGCGCGCTCACCCGCGAGAAGATCGTCGCGGCCGCAGCCGACCGGTTCGTCTGCATCGTCGATGCCTCGAAGGTGGTCCCGGTGATGGGCCGCTTCCCGCTGCCGGTCGAGGTGATCCCGATGGCCTGCGGGCTGGTGACCCGCTGGTTCAAGCAGCTCGGGGGCGAGGCGCGCGTGCGTGCCGGCTTCACCACCGACAACGGCAATCCCATCCTGGACATCCACGGGCTGCGGATCGACGACCCGGTCGGACTCGAGACCGAGGTCAACCAGTGGCCGGGTGTGGTCACCGTCGGGCTGTTCGCCCGGCGGGGGGCCGACGTGGCGCTGGTCGCCGATCCCGCCGGCCTGAGAACCCTGACGCGCTGAGTCGGCTGCGCGCCGTTCGCGCGCACCGCAGGCATACTGCGGGCCGCGCTGGCGGCCCGGGCCGGGCCGGGCGCGTCCCCCCACCGCAGGAGCCACGATGACCGAGCCCACCCCGAAAGGCGCGCCGCGCGAGACCCTCGGACCGCGCGAGGCGATCGCGATCGTGGTCGGCATCGTGATTGGCGCGGGCATCTTCAAGGCACCGTCGCTGGTGGCGATGAACTCGCCGAGCGAGGCCTGGATGCTGGGCGCCTGGGTGCTCGGTGGCGTCGTGTCGATCATCGGTGCGCTGTGCTACTGCGAGCTCGCCACCGCCTACCCGAGCGCGGGCGGCGACTACCACTTCCTGCACCGTGCGTTCGGCCGCCACGTGTCGTTCCTGTTCGCCTGGAGCCGGTTCTCGGTGATCACCACCGGCTCGATCGCGCTGCTGGCCTTCGTCTTCGGCGACTACATGACCCAGGTGCTGCCGCTCGGCCCTTGGTCGGCGGCGATCTGGGGGGCCGCCTCGATCATCGCGCTGACCTGGCTGAACGTGCGGGGCGTGCGCCAGGGCGCGGCGACCCAGGTGGCACTGACCATGCTGGAAGTCGGCGGGCTGGTGCTGGTGTTCGTCGCGGGCATCGTCGCCGCGACCCAGGGCCTCGGTGCATCGGCCCCGCAGGCCGCCGCCCCCGCGGCGCCCGCGGCCGTGTTCGCGCTGCCCGCCTTCGGCTTCGCGATGGTGTTCGTGCTGCTGACCTTCGGCGGCTGGAACGAGGGTGCCTACATCAGCGCCGAGCTGCGCGACCGGCAGCGCAACATGGTGCCGGTGATGGTCGGCTCGCTCGCCCTGGTGACGCTGCTGTACCTGGCTGCGAACTGGGCGTATCTCGCGGGTCTCGGCCTGGGCGGGATGGCGAAGTCCAAGGCCGTCGCCGCCGACCTGCTCGGCATCGTGTTCGGCAAGACCGGCGAAGTGCTGATCTCGCTGATGGTTGCGATCGCGGCGCTGACCTCGATCAACGCGACGATGATCGTCGGTGCCCGCTCGAACTTCGCCGCCGGCCGCGACTGGGCGGCGCTCGGGCGCCTGGGCGAGTGGGTCGACGACCGCGGCACGCCCGTCAACGCGATGCTGCTGCAGGGCGGCTTCGCGCTGGCGCTGATGCTGCTGGGGCTTGCCACCGGCGGCGGCTTCTCGACGATGGTCGAGTACACGGCGCCGGTCTTCTGGCTGTTCTTCCTGCTCGCGGGCCTGAGCCTGTTCGTGCTGCGCGTGCGCGAACCCGATACCCCGCGTCCGTTCCGCGTCCCGCTCTATCCGGTGCTGCCGCTGGTGTTCTGCGGCGCCTGCGCCTACATGCTGCAGTCGAGCCTGGGCTACGTCGGGGGCAACACCTTCCTCGGCGTCAATGCGGCCTGGGTCGGTGTCGCCGTCCTCGGCGTCGGCGTGCTGCTGATGATCGTCGTCTCCCGGGGCCAGGCCCCGGGGGACGCTGCGCGCTAGATCAGCCGCGCAGCAGGGACAGCACGCCCTGGGGGGCCGAGTTCGCCTGCGCGAGCATCGCGGTGCCGGCCTGCTGCAGGATCTGCGCGCGCGTGAGCGAGGCGGTCTCCTTGGCGAAGTCGGCGTCCACGATCCGGCTCCTGGCCGCGGTCTGGTTCTCGGCGGAGATCTGCAGGTTGGCGATGACCGCCTCGAAGCGGTTCTGCACCGCACCGTAGGTGGCCCGCTCGCTGTTGATCGTGTCGAGCGCGGTGTCGAGCGCGGTGATCATCGCGTTCGCGTTGGCGGCGGTCGTGCCGGTGATCACCGCGGCGGTCGCGGTCGTCACGGACGTGATCGTCGCGGCGGTCGACATGTTGGTCGTGGTGACCGTCAGCTGGTCGGTCGTCGCGTTGTTCGCGCCGATCTGGAACTGCAGGGCCCCGGCGCTGCCGGCGAGGATCGCCTGGCCGTTGAAGCGCGTCGACAGCAGGGTGCGGTCGACCTCCTGGGCGAGCTGCGTGAACTCGGCGTTCAGGCTGGTGCGGTCGGCCGCGGTGTTCGCGGCGTTGGCGGCCTGCACCGCGAGCTCGCGCATGCGCTGCATCATGTCGGTGACCTTGCCGAGCGCGCCCTCGGCGGTCTGGGCCAGCGAGATGCCGTCGTTGGCGTTGCGCACCGCGACGTTCATGCCGCGAGCCTGGGCGTCCATCCGGTTGGCGATCGCCAGGCCCGCCGCGTCGTCCTTCGCGCTGTTCACGCGCAGGCCGGTCGACAGCCGCTGCAGGGCGGTGGCGAGGTCCTTCTGCGTCCCCGACAGGTTGCCCTGCGCATTGAGGGACATCAGATTGGTGTTGATGACTTGCATGGAGTGCTCCGTTCGATCCGTTCGTCTGTGGTCCGGCACGGTTGCGCTGTGTGCCTCATGGAACGGTTATCGGGCAGGAACTCCTGCAACTCGAGCCTAGGGCATTCCCCTAATCACCGGTTAACCCGGACGGAAACCCCGCATATGTCGACGGTCGATGCCGACCGACGCACGGCCGATTCCGGGGGCACGGACGGCCTCGGGCCGGTCGACGGGCGGCCGATCGGCGCTCGTCGGGCCCGGCCGACCGTGGGTGAGTCGCGGCAATCCGCTCGGCGCCCCCTGGCGCCGCCGGTCGCCGCCGGCACGCGAACCACCGAACAGCGGCACGCGCGCGGTGCAATCCTCGCGACTCAGGCTGCGGGCGGCACGTAGCCGGCGGCCTGATCGACCGCGCCGCCGCCGAAGAACCAGGCCTCCATCTGCTGCGCGAGGTACTTGCGGGCCCGCGCATCGGCGAGGTTGAGCCGGTTCTCGTTGACCAGCATCGTCTGGTGCTTGAGCCAGCCCTGCCAGGCCTCCTTGGAGACGCTCTCCCAGATGCGCTTGCCGAGTTCGCCGGGGTAGGGCGGGAAGTCGAGGCCTTCGGCCTCGCGCTGGAGCTTCACGCATTGAACGGTTCGTGCCATGGGGTGCCTCGGTAGGGTTCGACGGGCGGCCGGAGGGCCGCTGCGGGGAAGGTGGAGCGCCGTCAGTCCGCGCGGCGGCTGCGGACGGCGCCCGCGACGGGGCGGATCATCCCAGCGCCTTGAACAGGACCTGGGATTTCCTCTGCCAGTTGTAGAGGTTCTTGCGCGCACGCGGCAGGTCGTCGACCGAGCCGACCACGAAGCCGCGCTTCTGGAACCAGTGGGCCGTCCGGGTGGTCAGCACGAACAGGCGCTTGAGACCGGCTGCGCGCGCGCGCTGCTCGATCCGCTGCAGCAGGCGCTCGCCGTCGCCCTGACCCTGGACCTGCGGATTGACGGCCAGGCAGGCCAGCTCGCCGATCCCGTCCTCCGGGAACGCGTACAGGGCGGCGCAGCCGAAGATCACGCCGTCGTGCTCGATGACGGTGAAGTTGGCGATCTCGCGCTCCATCAGCGCGCGGTCGCGCTTGACCAGCGTGCCGTCGTCCTCGAGCGGCCGGATGATCGACAGGATGCCGCCGACGTCGTCGAGCGTCGCCTCGCGCAGCGCCTCGAGGGTCTCCTCGACCACCATCGAGCCGACGCCGTCGTGCAGGAACAGCTCGAGCAGCACCGAGCCGTCCATGTCGACCGGGACGATGTGCGCGCGGGCCACGCCGCCGTCGCAGGCCTTCAGCGCGTAGCGCAGGTAGTCGGCGGCGTCGCGCGGCAGGTAGCCGGCGGCGAGGATCGACCGCGCGGTGCCCTCGGTGATCTCGGTGAGCTGCGCGCCTTCCTCGTCGACGATGCCGCCGGACTCGGAGACGAAGATCAGCTTGTCCGCATCGAGGGCGATGGCGGTCGCGCAGGCCAGGTCCTCCATGCCGAGGTTGAACGCCTCGCCGGTGGGCGAGAAGCCGAGCGGCGGCAGCAGCACGAGCGCGCCGCTGTTCAGCGCGAGCCGGATCGCCTGGACGTCGACCTTGCGGACCACACCGGTGTGCTCGAAGTCGACGCCGTCGACGATGCCGACCGGACGCGCGGTGACGAAGTTGCCCGAGACGACGCGCACCGCGGCGTGGGCCATCGGCGTGTTCGGCAGGCCCTGCGAGAACGCGGCCTCGATGTCGAGACGTGTCTCGCCGGCGGCCTCCTTGGCGCACTCGAGGGCCACCGAGTCGGTGATGCGCAGCCCCGCGTGATAGCGGCTGGTGGCCCCGCGCAGCGACATCTGCTCGTCGATCTGGGGGCGCGAGCCGTAGACCAGCACCAGCCGCATGCCCATCGCATGCAGCAGGCTCAGGTCCTGGACGAGGGCGTTGAGCCGGCCTCGGGTGACCAGCTCGCCGGCGAAGCCGATCACGAGGGTCTTGCCCCGGAAGGCGTGGATGTACGGCGCGACGGCGCGCAGCCACGCGACGAACTGGTGCGGCTCGGAGTGGTAGGGCATCCGGCCATTATAATTTGCAGGTGCGGCTCGAGTTCCCAGAAGCATTGCCGGTCTCGGGCCGGCGAGACGAGATCGCCGCCGCGATCGCCGCCCACCCGGTGGTCATCGTCGGCGGCGAGACCGGCTCGGGCAAGACCACCCAGCTCCCCAAGATCTGCATCGCGGCCGGCCGGGGCGAGCGCGGGCTGATCGGCCACACCCAGCCGCGCCGGCTCGCGGCCACCAGCGTGGCCCGCCGCATCGCCGAGGAACTGGGCTCGCCGCTCGGCACCGACGTCGGCTACAAGATCCGCTTCAACGAGCGGGTCTCGAACACCGCACGCATCAAGCTGATGACCGACGGCATCCTGCTGGCCGAGACCCAGGGCGACCCCCTGCTGCGCCGGTACGACACCCTGATCATCGACGAGGCGCACGAGCGCAGCCTCAACATCGACTTCCTGCTCGGCTACCTCAAGCAGCTCGTCGACGGCCCGCGCCGCGACGACCTCAAGCTGGTCATCACGTCGGCGACGATCGACGCCGAGCGCTTCTCGCGGCACTTTGCCGGACCGAAGGGGCCGGCGCCGGTCATCGAGGTGTC